>NZ_JBEHGF010000006.1:0-105549 GCF_040225725.1 Corynebacterium sp. KPL4015
GGAAGCGACTTCTCCAAGGCTTTGTGAGTTACGATGCCAGCTGACTGTTTGCGTTCAGTTGCGCTCATCAAGCCCCACTTTCCTTCCTCACGGAATCGTTGGGCCCAAGCATAGACGCTCATTTTCGAGTTCAGCGACAACTCGGCTGCAACGGCATCAGGAGACATACCGGAGTTGAAAAGCTCGACTGCTTTAAGCTTTGTCGTAAACGGGTAGCGTTTCAGCGTTGTCCGCCGAATAGGAGAAGATGGTGGTTCAGACCGCTGTCTAATCCAGAGGTGGAGCGTCCAACGGCCTGGGTAACCCAACTCGCGGACAGTCTTTGTGACAGATTGAGTCCTGTCGAATACCTCTAACGCCTTAAGTCGTTGCGCATTCGTGTATCGAATATTAGACATACGGAAAATCCTCCAAGATTTCGTCCGCATCCCCGAATGTGTGTCCGTTCGGCGTGTTGCGGGGCGGGTACACGGTTAGTTACTTCATGGGGTCTTTTCTGATTCCTATCGAGTGTTCGTACTCGGTTGGGATAGCGTTGTCGTAGAAGGCTGGTCGGCCTGTTTCTTGGTCGGCTTTGTTGTGGTTTTCTTCGGCAAGATCGTTGACTTTGGCGAGTTGATCTTGGCCATAATTGCACTGCCTGGCGATATTTAGCGGATCGTCAGGCAGTTGCTTTTTGGTGTGGAGGTACCACTCGAGCATTTTTCGTTGGCGTTCCCCTGACCTGCCTCGGTGCGCATCGGCGATGCGTTTGAGCTGGGCGTTTATGCCGCCTTCAAGACTGTTTGTCGTTGAAGCCCAGCGCTTAGGATCAGGCACATTCGGTGGTGGCTTAAGGTAAGTAAACAACCAATTGTTGCGCGATAGGTGCAGCAGTGAGTTGTAGGCTTTGCGTATTCGCAGATGAGTCCATTCCCACTGGTTATTGAGTGTTCGGCGTTCCTTTGGCACGGGTGTTTTCTCGTTGAGGAATGTTTTGAATACCTGACCGAAGTCGTGCAGACGTAGCGTCCACTCCCGTGCCTGTTCGAGTGTGGTGACACGGGTTAGTTTCAGCGCCAGTGCGTAGATGGTTTTGCCGGGAGGGTGTCAAGTTGTTTGTGTGTGGGGCTAGGTTTATAGGTATTTGTCGAAGCTGTCGGGGTAGGCCACGGCCATTTGGTTAATGGCTTGTTTCCAGCCGGAAACTCGGGCTCCTTCCATGAGTCTGCCGGCTGTCGCTGAGACTCGTTTGCCTTGCTTTGCCCTCTTTGCGGCTCGTTTGTCTTCAATAGTGCAGATCATCAACCACAGCGTCTTTATCGCTGATTCATCGTTGGTGAACTGCACCCTGTTGCGGGTAGCTTTACGCAGCTGGTTGTTAAACGACTCAATGGAATTCGTCGTATAGATGACCTTTCTGGCTGCTGGTGGGAACTGCAGAAACGGTACGAAACGCGCCCACGCATCACGCCAGACCTTGACTGAGCGGGGATATTTCTCACCCAGCTCGGAGGCTGCATATTCGTCTAAAGCAACCTGTGCTGTGGGCTCGTCCGTGGCAGTGTAAATCTTTTTCAACGCGGCTGATACGCCCCGGCGATCCCCGTAGGCTACCCACCGGTTAGCGGCGCGAATCAGGTGCACGATACAGGTTTGCACCATAGAGTTCGGCCAGGTTGCCTCAACTGCCTCTGGCAGGCCTTTCAGCCCGTCACAGCAGACGATAAAGACGTCCTTGACCCCACGGTTAGAAAAGTTGGCGCATACCTGCGCCCAGAATGAAGCGCCTTCTTCCTTGGCAATCCACAATCCTAAAATGTGCTTAATACCGTCGAGATCCACGCCGATTGCCATGTACGCAGATTTGTTGACTACTCGGCCGTCGTCGCGGACTTTAATGCGCAACGCGTCCAGGAAAACCACGGGGTAGAACTCGTCTAGCTGGCGGTTTTGCCAGACCATAACCTCATCGAGCACGGCGTCAGTAACCGCAGAAATCGTCTCATGGGAAATATCGACACGCATCGCCGTTGCCATATGATGCTGGATATCCCTAATTGTCATCCCACCGGCATACAAGCTGACGATCATGTCATCAACATCAGTCAAGCGCCTAGAACCTTTAGGGACCATAGTCGGAAAGAATGTTCCAGCCCGATCCCGAGGGACATCAACGGTGACTGGCCCGTAGTTAGAATCCACGGTCTTTGGATACGACCCGTTGCGGTAATTGTCTGTTCTAGCTGCAGCTTTAGCGCTCCTGTCGCCAGACTCGTAGCCCAGGTGGGCATCCATTTCAGCGTTGAGTCCCCTGGTAATCGAGGCTTGTAACATGCCGCGAACTAGGTCGTTGGCATCCGTTGTGGACGTGCCTAGGTCATCAATCAGTTTCGCGATGTCAGGATTAGCAAGCAGCTTCTTTTCAATCGCATCAATCTTGGCCTTATCAGCCGGATCTCGTCTCGCCACAGTAGTCATTCTGGTCCATCTCCTCATGCAGGTTAGGTACCCACACACAAACCATCAGACACTCTCAAGGAAGTGCATCTCCCCTGCGATGTTTAGGAGTCCTGTAAAAGCCAGGCAGTCAGTTCTTTTACTGCTTGGCTTTTGCCTCCTGGATAATTAGCGTTCAATTCTGCGGACACAGATTCAAGTATTTTGTTGGAGAGTTTCTCAGCCTTATCGGAGCTGATGCTTCCGCGTAGATCATCTAGCGGTACAGAAAGCATGCCATCCCTACTCGGACGCATCCAATACGAGTGCATATCATCAGCGTAGATTATTGGGAATGTTCCTAATACCTGGGACTCAAGAACAACATTGCCAAAGAATAATGAGGACAGTCGTTTTTCTTCCATGAGCCTAATTCTATAGAAATAATATTCTGCAGTTTGTTTCTCTAACTCTCACTCGATTCAGAACTTGTCTCTATCCATTGTCTTGCCTGGGGAAAAAGAAGAAACATAATAGCTACCACCGCAGGAAGAATTAAACTACTATAGTCTTCCGAAAGCACAGCAACGCCTGCATAAATAAACGATAATACTTCACCCGAGACCAGAAAACACTGCACCAATTGGTTATTACTTACCACTGCCCGTTGCCCCGATGCACAGGCCATGTGGCCCCATTCCTCCATGCGCGGATTCTTTGAGGTCCACGGTCACCGGCTGCCCAATGGAATCGATGCCGATAGGCACCATGAGCCGAGAGGTGCCGTCGCGCCCGTGCCACATGCCGCTGGCGGCCAACTCATCCACGCCGCTATAGCCGAGCAGCCCCAGCAAATCATTGCCTCGGCGCCCGGAGGTGCTATCGGGTCGGCGAAAGACCGCCATCCGGCGGGCCATAATCGTGGCCGCGGCAGTGCCCAAATAATCGGGTGTGCCCAGTTCTTCCACGCCCGCTGCCGTTACCGCCTGCAGGGTATCCGCCGCGACGAGGCACAAGCCCTCTTGTTCTGCGCGCAGGCTCAACGCAGACGATGGCGCACCGCCTACTTCAATAACGGTGGTATAAGAATCGCCGTGGAAGAAGTCTTCGGTGCCGGTGGTCAGGAGGGCATCGACAAGCACAATGCGAAACCGCGCCTTGTCCGGCTCCCGGGTGTGCGGCAGCCATTTTAGCCACTCCCACTCGCCGCCAATAGCCTCGATCCCGATGGTCTCGGGGCCGTGCACCAGGGCTAACTGCATGACGAGGGCGCGCACCGTATCGCGAGCATTATCGCCGGTAAAGGATAAAAACCTAAAAGCCTGCAATTGGATAACCACCGGCATATCGGGCACGGTGCCCACCGCCTTGATGGCCTGGCGCATGCTCACCGCACAGACCGGGTCTAGGTCCTCGGTCGCGCCGGAATCCGGGACGTTGATGGGCGTGCACAAGGTGGTGGGACCGGTGCCCACGCGCACCTCCAAGGCATCTGGATCATCGGGCCCGCGCTCCCACATGCGCCGCGAGCCCACCAGCGGTTCCAGCCCCGCCGGATCCGGGTGCCGGTACAGCTCGTGCGCGCGCTGCGCACCGGCATTGTCCAGGGCCTTTTCCCGCAGCGCCTTAATGTGACGCAAGTAGGTCCGCCGGGTTTCATCCGGGTCCTGCCCGCTATTTTGCGGCCCAAACATCATGGCCATGCTGGCCAGCATCATGAGCGGAAACATCAGGGATACCGGGCTGATATGCCGCGAGTCCCCCGCGCCCAGCACCATCAACGCCACCATGCCCAACATTGCGGCAATCATCACGATGGGCAGTAGCAAGCGTACCAAGGGCACCGGCTGTGGGCGCACCGCTTCTGGAACTTCTTCTGCCTCGATGGTGCCGGTGGGAAGCGGCGGTGGCGCGTCCCTGAGCGGCACGGTCAATGACTCCACGATGTGGGTTTCCCCGATCCCAAGCATGGGTAAAATCCTCCCCCGATCCACACGCTTAGCGCTCTTGGCCCCCTGCCAAGATTCCCCGCGCTGCGGTGGACACGACGCCACCAGTAAGCCACAATATGTGGCATTGGGCAAGGGGGACGCCCACCATCATGAGACAATTCGGGGGAATTATGACCGCTCCAACGGCGCATCACCTGCGCCTTACCATCCGCATCCACGCAGATTCCTTCCACAAGGAAGCAGACGTAGCATTGCCGTTAAGCTCCAGCCTGGGCGAGCTCATGGCAGAACTTACCGATCTTGTCGATGCACCCACGATCGCCTCACCCTGGCGCGCCAGCACGGCCTCCGGGCGCACCATCGACCTCACCGCACCGCTTGCCGCCACGCCGCTTGCGGAAGGCTCCATCCTGGTGCTCGCCCCGCGCGAGGAGCGGCCCGCGCCCGTCATCCGCGATGCCGCCGAATCCCTTGCAGCCCAAAGCCACGACGACACTACCTCCGCTATTCCCATCGTCTGGGCATGGACCGGGCTCGCCGCTGCCTTCGCCGTGGCCTGGGTACTCTCGCTCCCGGCAGTGGCCTGCGCCGGGCTTGCCATCGCGGCCTTCGTGCTCGCCCTGTGGACGCGGGCGCTATCCCTCGTCATGCTGACCCTGACGGCAGGGGCGGCGAGCGGATGGGCACTTATTTCGCCCGCGCTTGCCGATGCCCCCTATGCCGCCCTCACCGCCAGCGCCACCCTCCTCGTGGCCTTATTAGCCTGCCACCTCACCCGGCTGAGCACCGTACGGATAACCTCTGGCGCGCTCACCATCGCCGGGTTAGTGCTCATAGCGGCCGTGAGCTACCTGCTTCCTGGACTGAGTGGCAATTCGGGCATCGGCACGAGCCACGGCACCGCAGCGGCCGCGGGCACCGTTATCGCGGGGGTCATTTTGCTTGCCACCGCCCCCGCGCTCACCATTGCCACCGCGGGGCTCAAGGTGCCGCAATTGCCCACTGCGGGCCAAGACCTCGCCGTCTCGGATGAGCGCCAGCCCGACGTGGCCGATCGCGCCACCCGCGCCGGGTACGCCTACGAGGGCATCTGCTGTGGAATCGCGCTTTGCCTCATTCCAGCTCTAATCGCGCTCAGTTTCACCGGCACGGGCACCCTCGTAGCCACAAACGGCACCGTGGGTGACGCGGGGTCCGCTGCTCATACCATCGGCTCTCGCATCGCCGTGCTTTTCGGCACCGGTTTAACCGGGCTCGGCTTCGTCCAAGCGCTCTGCGTCTCTGTTGCCGGAACGGTGGTCATGCACGCCGCGCGACACGGGCGCGTGCTTGCCAGCTGGGCGCTCATGCTCGTCGCCATGGTTGCCTGCCTCACTGCCTGTCTGTGCGCCGTGCACGCGATTGCCGCCGATGGGCTTGCCGGCGCCTGGGCGCCGACGGTGGTCGCCACTCTCCTGCTTGCCGCGATGCTCAGCGCCCCACTATGGGCGGCCAAAATGAGCGAGGTGGAACCAACGACCATCGCCTGGTTTGAACGCCTTGAGTCCCTGACCATCGCCGCCTGCCTGCCGCTTGCCGCGCACCTCGCCGGGATCTTCGAACTCATTCGGGGGCTGGGATAATGCACCACACTCACTCACGCCGTTCTTTTGCACTATCTAGGTTTAGCGGCAATTCTGGAATTACTGCTTGCGCGCTTACCGCGTGTGTCCTCGCCGGAACCGGAGGCTTCATCACAGGAGCTCCCACCGCTCCTATCGCGAGCGCACGGGAACCGGACCGGGAATGCGCCACCGCGCATCCATCTCCCCTAGCGCCAGAACCTTCCGAGGACCAGCGCGCCTACCGCTCCCAACTGCATTCCTTTGCCACGGGCCAAGGTGTAACGGTAGCCGTCATCGATACTGGGGTTGCCCACCACGAACAGCTGCCGAATCTCACCGCCGGCGCGGACCTGGTCACTCCGGAAGAACCGGATCCGCACCGGGATTGCGACCTACACGGCACCGTCGTAGCCGGCGTCATTGCAGGCCACGATATTGGTATCGCCCCGCGCGCCGAGATCCGCGCCATCCGCCAAACCAGCGCGCATTATCGCCAATACGGTGACACGGCCGGCGACGCCGATGAAGACAACACCACCGGTTCGCTCGACACGCTGGCCCGCGCCATCGATCGTGCCGTGGAAGACAACGCCCGGGTGATCAATATTTCCATCGTATCCTGCGTTCCAGAGAGTACCGCTCAACGCATCGATAGTTCCCGGTTAGATGAGGCACTTAACCGCGCAGAAGATGCCGGTGCCGTAGTCATCGCTGCCTCCGGCAATATTTCCTCCGGTACCTGCGAAGAAGGCGACCACGTCTTTCCCGCGGACTCACCGACCGTACTATCCATTAGCGCCCAAGAGAATGCCCACGCACTTGCAGAATACTCGCTCACGCCCGCCGATGGCCCACAACTATCCGCCCACGGATTTGTGCCGTTAGCGCTGAACCCCGCCGGTGGCTGGGCAGACGGGAAGAACCAAGAGGATTCCCTGGCGCAGTTCCACGGCGCCTCATTCGCGGCCCCAGTAGTCAGCGGCACCGCCGCCTTAATAGCCGAGCGCTATCCAGAAGCCAGCGCTGCCGATATACGCCAACGGCTCCTCTCTGCCGGCGAACCCGGCAACGGTTTCATCGATCCGCTCGACGCCCTTACCCATATCGATGGCGAGTACGCCGCACCCGCGCGCGATCTCACCATCCACCCCACCAAAGAGGAACACTCCTCCGCAGCGAGCCGTGCCGGTTGGGTGCTCGGCGGGTTAGTCCTGCTGCTGACCGGCCTGGCGGTTGCCTGCGGGCTTCGCCGGCCCAAGTCGGCCTAGCGGCTGACCTGTAGTGCTTCGTCTCGGTCCAAGCGCGAGGCCTCTGGCAATAGCCGGATGATTTCCCACGGAACCTCGGCTCCAATGCCTGTGCCTAGGGCCTCCAAGAGTTCTTTGTTATCGACTGCATGGCGCTGCCCCGTCGGCGAGACAACGTGATAGCCATGACCGGTATCCACGCCGACGCCGCCTGCCGATAACCCACCAAAACGATCCGCTATTCCCTCTCCGGCGAGCGCTACCGTCCCGGGGTTCTCTGTCACCATCGCTGCCCCGCCCTCACTATCGGCGCACACCCAGCCCTCATCTGGGCCAACGAAGTTGAAGGTGGTGGTGGGCAGACGGAAGTTTAAGGGGGCATCGGCAAGCGCGCCTACTTCGTGCGGTGTGGCCTCCACGCGCGTTGCGCCGTAGCTAACCAGCATGTCTGCCTGGGTGGCGGAGAGCTCGGCTACCCCGTCGTCCGTCCGGGCCCACTGGTCCTGCCCCGTGTCCATGATGTCCGGCAACGGATCGGGAAACGTCAGCGGCGGCTGTTCCGCAAAGGCATTGAGCAACTCCGCGGGAACGGGCCAGGCATGGGTGCTCCCGTCAATACCAATCCCGCGCCGGATGACGCGGCCCTCCGTGCTCTGCGCATCGGGCAAGCGTACCCGCCCGTCCGCTGTGAGCAGCCACTGCGTGCCATCCTTTTCTGCGAGCGCGGCGCGCTTCTCCCCAAAGCCTTCCTGTGGCGGATCCGCCACCACGATGACCTCTTCTTTGGCTACTTGTTGGCCATCGATGCTGGTGGGATTATCCGCGGGCTGCTCATCGTGCTCGGCAAGGCACGCCGCCCACGAGCGCTGCGGTGTCTCGCCCGGGGCAGCCAGATACCCGGGCGCATCCGAAATCCCCACCGGCGTGCCTAACGAGGCCTCGCGCAAATGCTCGTCCCCAATGGTCTTCGCCTCGGCCGCCTCGCCGGCGATGATTCGCGCGGAAGAGAGGTTGTAGACGGGGTGATACGTATCGTTGACGTCCACGAAGAGCTGGCCCTGCTCCGAGCGCACGATGGGCACATCCCCTGGCTGCGGGCTCGGCTGCAACCAGGCCAAAAGGCCAGAGCCGACCGCCAAAAAGGCCACGCCTACTCCGCCGAACATCATCGCCTTGCGGCGGCGGGCCAGCGGATCGTGGATCATGCGGGTATCGCCCAATACGAGCCCGTGTTCCACGCGGCGGCGTAAAAATTTATGGCCCGAGACTTGGGCCTTGGTCGTTGGCAATGGACGTGCCATGAATTTCCCCCCGAAAATTCCCCGAAAAGTCTAAATAAACCCAGACCTCAGGCTAGCGCAGGCGCCACGGCCCTGCCACTTGGCAGCGTGTGCTCACAGAACGGTGCGCTTTTCTCGCGTCACGTCTGCCCGCGCGGACATTTCGCTGGGTTCCGGGTAATCCACCTGGACTAAGGACAGGCCCTTCGCTGGTGCCACCGGGATGCGGGAGGAGCGCTTTGTCTCCTGCAGCAAGGCCGCGGCGAAGTCTACGTTCCTGCGGCCTTCCCCAACGCTTAAGCAACAGCCTACTAAGGAGCGGACCATCGACCAGCAGAAGGCATCCGCGGTCACCCGGGCTTCAAAGAGCTGCGGTTCTTCCGACGTCGATACATCCCGCCAGCTAAATTCCTGTAATTCGCGAATGGTGGTGGCATTTGGCTTGGCCTTGCAAAAGGCCGCAAAATCGTGCAAGCCCACCAAGACGTTGGCCGCGTCCTGCATGGCATCGATATCTACCGGTTTGAACCATTCGGCCGTATCGCGCGCCCTTGTCGGCAACGCACCCCGCTGGCTAGTGGTTATCCGGTACACATAATGCCTGCGCAGCGCGGAAAATCGGGCATCAAAACCGTCTGGCGCGAACTCGCAGCCATGCACCCGAAGGTCTTCCGGCAACAACTTGGCAAGCCTGCGCACCAACTTCCCGGGATCATTTGCTACGGACCGTTGCTCCAGCAACTCCTGCGGCACATCCACGTGCGCCACTTGCCCGCGAGCATGGACGCCCGCATCCGTACGCCCAGCTACCGTCAGCGGTACCTCCGTGCGAGCGATCATTGCTAGCTGCTCCTCGAGCACGCCTTGGACGGTACGCAGTCCGCCTTTTTGCCTGGCCCAGCCGTGGAAATCGGTGCCGTCATAGGCCAGATCTAACCGGAGCCGAGCGAATCCTTCTGCTGGTCCCTCATCTGCGATCGGTGCTGCTTCAGTCATGGTGGACCTAATGCTACCGGAGGCATCGGCGAGTTCCCGAAATGTGCAACCTCTCCTGCTACACCTCCCCTGTTCGTTTTGAGCAGAAAATGCAATATCTGAAGGCCGTATTCGCTCAGTTATTGCAGTGGAGGATGCGCATAGGAGGTTGAGCGTGGGAGGTTGAGCGTAGGAGGTTGTACATAGTTGTCGTTGTGGATTGGAAGTTGCGTGGTCCGCTGCATGGCGAAGTCGCACGATGGAGCGGGACGAGGGAGTGGGACGACGAAGCGGGACGAAGGGGCGGGACCAAGTACCTGAGGCTTCAAGTTCAAAACGACAAAAGCCGCCTCCCCCTGTCTCTTCGTAAAGAGAATGGGAAGGCAGCGATTATGCGCTACTTCTGCGAGTAGGAACTGCAATCCACGCAGGGCGTTAGGGCCTGCGCGAATTCAGTGGCCGAGGGAGATTACTTCTCCTCGGACTCCTCAGCAGAGGTGTTCTCAGCAGCGGTGTCCTCGGCCGGAGCTTCGGTCTCCGCAGCCTCGTCTGCCTGAGCTTCTTCAGCCTCAGCGGCCTTGGAAGCGGCAGCGCGGGTAGCGCGGTTAGCCTCGGAGGTCACGGTCTCCTCAAGAACGAGGGAGATCTGGGACATCGGGGCGTTGTCACCGGAGCGGTTGTCCAGCTTGATCGTGCGGGTGTAGCCACCCTCACGGTTCTCAAACTTCGGTCCAACCTCGTCGAACAGGTGGGAAACAACATCCTTGCGCGGGATGAGCTTCAGCACTGCGCGGCGGTCAGCAATGGTGCCGGACTTAGCCTTGGTGATGATCTTTTCGACGTACGGGCGAAGAACCTTCGCCTTGGCATCGGTGGTCTTGATGGCGCCGTGCTCGATCAGGCTAGCTGCCAAGTTGCTCAGCATGTGAGCTTGCTGCTTGGCGGAGCCACCGAGACGGGCACCCTTCTTCGGGGTAGGCATTGTTTACTCCTCGTGTGCGGTAAAAGTTGAGCGCGCGGCAACGAGTGCCGCAGTTCAGGGTGATTCTTTACTCGGAATCGTCCGCAGCCGGGTCCTTGAAGTCACCGGTTTCTGCGTCGTAGCCCTCGAGCTGGGTGGGGTCGAAGTCCTCAGGGGTGTCCTTCAGAGCAAGGCCCAAGTTAGCCAGCTTGATCTTTACCTCATTAATCGACTTCTGGCCGAAGTTGCGGATATCCAGCAGGTCGGACTCGGTGCATTCTGCAAGCTCGCCGACGGTGTGGATTTCCTGACGCTTCAGGCAGTTGTAGGAGCGAACGGAGAAGTTCAAGTCCTCGATAGGCATGCCGTAGGCGGCGATGTACTCGGTCTCCTGCGGGGAGGGACCAATCTCGATGCCTTCGGCTGCGTTGTTCAGCTCGCGTGCCAGGCCGAAGAGTTCGACCAAGGTGCCGCCGGCAGAAGCCAGGGCGTCGCGGGCGGAAATCGAGTTCTTGGTTTCGACGTCGATGGTCAGCTTGTCAAAGTCGGTGCGCTGCTCAACACGAGTAGCTTCGACCTTGTAGGAGACCTTCAGCACTGGGGAGTAAATCTGGTCGATTGGAATACGGCCGATTTCCCCAGAGGTTGCGGTAGCCGGGACGTAGCCACGGCCGCGCTCGACGACGAGCTCAATGTCCAGCTTAGCGGTGTCATTCAGCGAGGCGATGTGCAGATCCGGGTTGTGGATCTCCACGCCAGCCGGCGGCTGGATATCGCCCGCGGTGACATCACCAGGGCCTTCCTTGCTCAGGTACATAACCACCGGCTCATCGGAGTCGGAGGACAGGACCATGCTCTTGATGTTCAAGATGATCTCGGAAACGTCTTCCTTCACACCGTTGATGGTGGTGAACTCGTGGAGCACACCATCAATCTTGATGGAGGTTACCGCTGCGCCTGGGATGGACGACAGCAGGGTGCGACGCAGCGAGTTACCGAGGGTGTAGCCAAAGCCCGGCTCGAGCGGTTCGATGACGAACTTCGAACGAGACGAGTCGATGAATTCCTCGGTGAGCTGAGGACGCTGGGAAATGAGCATTGCAATTCTCCTTTTCGGCGACCGCTATTTGACGCCGGTAGAGGGGGTAAAAATCTTGAGGTTGAAGATTCCTGATGGACCGCGTGGCCTTGAAGGGCCGTGCGGTATAACAGTTTACTTCGAGTAAAGCTCGACGATGAGCTGCTCTTGCAGCGGAATGTCGATCTGAGCGCGCTCGGGCAACTGGTGCACGAGGATGCGCAGCGTATCAGGAACGACCTGCAACCATGCCGGTACGTTGGCATCGATAAGAGCGTCCTGAGCGTCTTCGAACCATTCCATCTTCTGGGAACGCGGGCGGACATCGATGATGTCGTACTGCGTAACCCGGTAGGACGGGATGTTGATGTTCTTGCCGTTCACGGTGAAGTGACCGTGAGAAACGAGCTGGCGAGCCTGGCGGCGGGTGCGTGCCAGACCTGCGCGGTAGACTACGTTGTCCAGGCGGGTTTCCAGAAGGATGACCAGGTTGTCACCGGTCTTGCCTGGGAGGCGGTTAGCCTCGGTGTAGTAGCGGCGGAACTGACGCTCCAGCACACCGTAGGTGTACTTTGCCTTCTGCTTCTCCTGGAGCTGCAGCAGGTACTCAGATTCCTTGATGCGGTTGCGGCCAGCCTGTCCCGGAGGGTACGGGCGGCGCTCGAATGCCATGTCTCCGCCGACCAAGTCGACGCGAAGACGGCGGGATACGCGGGTAGCGGGGCCAGTGTAACGAGCCATTTTCTTACCTCTTTCCTTCCCTTAAACCTTGCGACGCTTGGTCGGACGGCAGCCGTTGTGCGGCTGTGGAGTTGCATCCGTGATCGAGGAAACCTCGAGGCCTGCAGCCTGCAGGGAACGGATGGCGGTCTCGCGGCCGGAGCCCGGACCCTTAACGAATACGTCAACCTTCTTCATGCCGTGGTCCATTGCCTTGCGTGCGGCGCTTTCAGCGGCCATCTGCGCAGCGAACGGAGTGGACTTACGGGAACCCTTGAAGCCAACGTGACCAGAGGATGCCCAGGAGATAACAGCACCGGTCTGATCGGTGATCGAGACGATGGTGTTGTTGAAGGTGGACTTGATGTATGCGTGGCCCAGAGCCACATTCTTCTTGACGACGCGACGGCCGGAACGGCGTGCGCCGGAACGAGTCTTTGGAGGCATGAACTACTTCTTCTTTCCTGCGATCGTCTTCTTCGGGCCCTTACGAGTACGCGCGTTGGTCTTCGTACGCTGACCGCGTACCGGCAGACCGCGACGGTGGCGCAGACCCTTGTAGCTTCCGATTTCAATCTTGCGACGAATATCAGCCTGAACCTGGCGGCGGAGGTCACCCTCTACCTTCCAGGAGCCTTCAATTGCGTCACGCAGTGCCGAAACCTGTTCATCTTCCAGGTTGTCGGTGCGCAGGTCAGGAGAAATGCCAGTCTTTTCTAGCAATTCCTTGGCACGGGTTGGACCGATGCCGTAGATGTAGGTGAGAGCGACCTCCATACGCTTATTGCGTGGGAGGTCAACACCAGCTAGACGTGCCATAAGGCGTGTCCTTTCGGGTTGTTACGGCGGTTTTCTCCCCATCCGTCCCGCTCCATGCAACGCTTCGCCCGGACCGTGCCGGGAATCCTTGGGTTGCTTACCAGTGCGGGCTCAGGCCACCGTAGCCTGAGGTGTACAGGACAAAGCCGTGCTTCGCCCTTGGGTGAGGAGGCTGACTGTGTTTACTTGTAGCGGTAGACGATGCGTCCGCGGGTCAGGTCATAAGGAGACAGCTCTACGACGACGCGATCCTCCGGGAGGATGCGGATGTAGTGCTGACGCATCTTACCGGAAATGTGTGCAAGAACCTTGTGCCCATTGTCGAGCTCGACACGGAACATTGCGTTTGGCAAAGGCTCGACGATGCGACCCTCTACCTCAATTGCGCCTTCCTTAGCCATAACCTCTACTTTTCTGGTGACAGACAAGTACCTGTCACCTGCATGTTTGTTGTCTACTGCGGTGGTGCAAGCCAACCAGACCTACTGGCGCCATACACCGTCAAACCAGCATACGCTGCAGCGACACGATTTCCAAACCGCACGCACTTTCCTAATTTCCCAACCTGCAGCAGAATACTAAAAATACCCTCGTACTCGGTTCCAGCTTTCGGAACTAAGCACGAGGGCGGGGTGCACTCACGCGGTGAACTATACCGAATTAGTAGATGTAAACCTTGTCACCAATCTGGACGTCGTTCCAGTAGCGAACCGCTGCATCGTACGGCAGGTGGACGCAACCGTTGGAGTCAACATTGGTGTTGTCCAAGTGGAAAGCGTGGCCGTTGTTGGTGAAGTAGATGGAGTAAGGCATCGGCGCGTTGTTGAACTCGCGGGAGATTTCGTCCTTCACCTTGCGGTTGACGTGGAAGGTACCGCGCGGGGTTTCCTCGCCCACCATGCCAGCGGACATGGATGGGGAAATGTAGGAAACATCGCCGCCTTCCTGCAGCCAGGTGCGGCGTCCATCAAGGTCGACGCAGATCTTGGCGTCTGCTGGGCAGGAGCCGCGGTCGAATTCGTTGGCGCGGCGCTGCTCCTCCGCACGGCGTGCCGCTTCTTCAGCCTTCGCCTTTTCTTCCGCAATCTGCTGTGCGTGTGCACGCTCAGCATCCTCGCGAGCTTGGCGTGCTTCCTCGTTCTTCTGCGCTACGAGGCCCGGGAAAAGGAACTCCAGTGCGCTGTCCACTGCGGACTGCACATTCGGCGCCAATTCTGGGGCGTACTTCTCAGCCTGGTCCAGGATGTCAGTGCGGGTCTGCCATGCCTGGTCACGGGTCTGGCCCTGGAAGTTATCAACCTGCTGCTGGGCATGCGCGGTGAGCTGATCAAGATTAGGGAGTTGCTGAGCAGAAGCTGCCGGGGCGCCGGCAATGGTGCTCAATGCCATGACACCAGCCACTGCTGGTGCAGCAACGGTGGCACTTAACTTGCGGAGGCTGAATTTAGACATAGTGGTGAGTATAAACCTTTCAGGGGATTATCGCCTAGTTTAAGAGGCGATTTCTAGGAATGTTTATCAGGAGCGCCTAGTGAGAATGCGGGGGCCGTCCGCCGTCGCGGCTACCGTATGCTCCCAATGGGCGGCAGTCGAGCCATCCAGCGTGACCACCGTCCAATCATCTTCCAGCACCGCACTATCGACGGTGCCCAAGGTGAGCATGGGTTCGATGGCTAGCACAGAGCCTTCCTGAATGAGGGGCCCGCGGCCAGGCTTTCCCTCATTTTCCAAATAGGGTTCTTCGTGCATGGTCCGGCCAATTCCATGGCCGCCATAACCGTCCACGATATAGAGGGACACGCCAAACTTTTCTTCGGCGCGGTAGGTTGCCTGCTCCAAGGCGTGGGAAACATCCGTGAGGCGGTTGCCCGGGACCATCGCTTGCAGTCCTTCCATGAGCACCCACTCGGTCGCCGCGTTCAACGCCGCAACGTCTGGTTTCGGTTCACCGATGGGAAAGGACCACGCGCTATCTCCTACCCACCCATCGAGCGTGGCACCGCAGTCGATGGAGAGGAGGTCGCCATCGGCAAGCACGGTCTTCGCATCTGGAATCCCGTGCACGATGACATCATTAACGGAGGAACAAATCGAGCCCGGAAAGCCCTCGTAGCCCTTAAAGGTAGGGATGGCACCGGCTTCGCGGATGGTCTGTTCCGCCACCGCATCGAGCTCCAGCGTGCTCACTCCCGGCGCCGCGGCGGCGCGAACTGCCTGCAGCGCCTTGCCGACGATCTCGCCAGCCGCCTGCATGGCATCCAGCTCGCCTGCGGTGCGGGCGGGGATGCGCTTGGTGCGGCGCCGAAAAGCCATTACTTGCCCAGCGCTTCCATGGCGCGGGCGTTGATCTCTTCGACGGAGCCTTCTGCTTTAATGGGGATGATGGCATCGCCGTAGTGCTCGATGAGCGGGAAGGTCTCATCGCGGTAGACGCCAAGACGGGTGCGGATGGTTTCCTCGTTATCATCGGCGCGGCCGCGGGCCATCATGCGCTCAACAACGACGTCTTCAGAAACCTCGAAGTTCAATACGCCATCGAGCTTTTCACCCTTCTTGGACAACAGCTCTTCCAAGATGTCTGCCTGCTCGGTAGTGCGCGGGAAACCGTCCAAGAGGAAGCCGTTCTTGGCGTCGTCTTGGCTGAGGCGCTCTTCCACCATGCGCGCGGTGACATCGGTAGGCACGAGCTTGCCGGCATCAATATAGGACTTCGCCTCAATACCGAGAGGAGTTCCATCGCCGATATTGGCACGGAAGAGATCGCCGGTGGAGATGTGCGGGACGCCGAGCTTTTCGCTCAGGATTGCCGCTTGGGTGCCTTTGCCAGCACCGGGAGGGCCGAGAAGTACAAGACGCATTATTTCAGTAGTCCTTCGTAGTTGGATTGGAGAAGTTGGGATTCAATTTGCTTGACCGTGGTCAAGGCCACGGAGACCATAATCAAGATGGCCGTACCGCCAAAGGCGGAGGTGCCGTTGGCAGAAGAGTGACCAACGCCAAGGTCCAGCAGGATATTCGGCAGGATGGCGATCAACGCCAAGTACAGGGCACCGACGCTCAGCAGGCGGTTCATGACAAAGCCGAGGTACTCCGCGGTGGGGCGGCCCGGGCGGATTCCTGGGATGAAGCCACCGTACTTCTTCATGTTATCGGCTTGCTCGGCGGGGTCGTACTGCACCGAGACGTAGAAGTACGCGAAGAAGATGGTCAGCAGGAAGTACAAGACGATGTACTGCCAGGACGACGGCGCCTGCAGGTGCGCGATGACATTGCGCTGCCACCAGTTATCCGGGGTGTGTACGGAGCTGGAGTTTACGATCTGCGTAATCAGCACCGGCATATAGATAAGCGAGGAGGCGAAGATGACCGGGATAACGCCGGCCTGGTTGACCTTGAGCGGCAGGTAGGTAGAAGAACCACCGTACTGGCGCCGGCCCACCATGCGCTTGGCGTATTGCACCGGTATGCGGCGCTGGCCCTGCTCGATGAAGGTAATGCCGACGACCAGAACAATGAGACCGGCCAGCACCATGGCGAATACCATACCGCCGTTGTTTTGCAGGATGTTCATGCCATCGGTAGGCAGGCGTGTCGCAATACCGGCGAAAATGAGCAGGGACATGCCGTTGCCAATGCCCTTTTCCGTAATCAGCTCGCCCATCCACATCACGAGGACGGCGCCGGAGGTCATCGTCACCACAAGCAGGATCAGGGTGAAGAAGTTGCGGTCTTCCGCCAAGACCGGCACGCCCTGGCCCAAGAGCTGCTCGCGATCCGCCAATGCGACGATGCCGGAGGATTGCAGCAGCGCCAAGGCGAGCGTGAGGTAGCGGGTGTACTGGGTCATTTTCGCCTGCCCAGACTGGCCTTCCTTCTTTAGCTGCTCAAAGCGCGGGATGACCACGGTCAGCAGCTGCACGATGATGGAAGCCGTAATGTAGGGCATGATGCCGATGGCGAAGATCGACAGCTGCAATAAGGCGCCACCAGAAAACAGGTTAATCACGGAGTACAGGTCTCCGGATTCTTCTGTCAGCTGACGCAGGCGTCCTGCAATTGACGCGTAATCTACACCCGGCGACGGGATCTGTGCACCGATGCGGTACGCAATGATCATCACGATGGTGAAGACGATCTTCTTGCGTAGGTCGGCATCCTTAAAAGCCTGCAAAATGGCGGACACTACAAAATCCTCCTGGCCTACCGCTGTCACGCGCGAATCTATGGATTCCTAACGCAGCAACACACGGAGGTGGACACTCTATGGCTCCCGTAGGGCTCCACATCTTTCTCACTTGGCGTTAAGAAGTAAAGACAAGGAGTCCCAAAGGAACGGTGGAACACTTTTGACCCCATAATCCTACCAGCCAAATATCTGCGCGCCACATCTAACCCGCATTATGTGACAATGATTGCCCATTCTTTCGCGCTTATTCCACTGGGGGTTTACCATGTTAATTATTGCCCTGCGCAATTTTCTACCCGTAACATTTCGGCCTTGCGATCCCTAAACACCAAGGTCGTTATTGGTGTGAACCCAACATTGCGAAAGAAGTCTGAATGAGCAAAAAATTCACGCCGATGACCGTTGCTGAGATCATCGACGTCTTCATCCCTAGTCCCAACCCCTTCCGCTGGGAGGCTTTTGATGGCTCGGCCACCGGCCCTGCCGATGCCGAGTACAAGGTCACCATCAATAGCCTTGGCGGACTTGCTTATATCGCCACCCACCCAGGCGATGTCGGATTCGCCCGCGCTTATGTCACTGATGGCATCTCTGTAGAAGGTGAGCACCCTGCCCACCCGTACGGCGTCTTCAATGCCCTGCACGCCATGTATGACAAGTTCGAAAAGCCCAGTGCTAAGGATATGGCGCGCGTGATTCGTTCGCTGGCTTCCATGGGCGCCTTCCACATCCAGCCGGTGCCTGAGGTAGAGCGCGCCTCTTGGCTGCGCCGTAAGCTCCACGATGGCCTGTCTAAGCACTCCAAGGAGCGCGATGCCGACGTCATTTCTGATCACTACGACGTGGGCAATGACTTCTACGAGCTCTTCTTGGGCGATTCCATGACTTATACCTGCGCCTACTTCCCCACCCCGGATGCCACTTTGGAGGAAGCGCAGGAAAACAAGTACCGGCTCATCTTTGACAAGCTGCGCCTAAAGGAAGGTGACACCCACCTGGATGTGGGCTGTGGCTGGGGCGGCATGGTGCGCTACGCTGCACGCCGCGGCGTGAAATCCATCGGCGTGACCTTGTCGCAAGAGCAGGCCGAATGGGGCCAAAAGAAGATCGAAGAAGAAGGCATGCAGGATCTGGCCGAGATCCGCTTCATGGACTACCGCGATGTCAAAGAAGAAGGCTTCGATGCCATCTCCGCCATCGGCATCATCGAGCACATCGGCGTGCAGAACTACGATGACTTCTTCAAGTTCATGTACAGCAAGCTCAAGGTCGGCGGGCTGATGTTGAACCACAACATCACCTACCCGGATAACCACAAGACGCCCAAGGGCGGGTTCATTGACCGCTACATCTTCCCCGATGGCGAGCTCACCGGCTCTGGCAACGTCACCAAGGCCATGCAGGACAATGGCTTCGAGGTCTTCCACACCGAGTCCCTGCGCTTTGATTACATGCGCACCCTGCACGAATGGTGCGAGAACTTGAAGGAAAACTGGGAGGAGGCCTGCGATCTGGTCGGCCTGCCCACCGCTCGCCTCTACGGCATCTACATGGCCGGCTCGGAGTGGGGCTTCGAACGCAATATCATTAACCTCTACCACTTCTTGGGCATCAAGCTCGGTGAGGCCGGCTCCCGCGCCGGCGTGCCTGAGCGCCGGTGGTGGGAAGACAGCCGCTTTTAAAAGGAGCCCACTATGACCCTTTTGGACCAATTGCGCGAGCGCGTTTCTGCCCTGCAACCACGCCCAGTCGACGCCGTGCGCATCGAGCCCGTGGGCTGGCATGCCCACCGCGCAGGCGTAGACACCCTGCTACGCAGCTTCCGCGAGGTTCCCGCTGGCAAGCGCGTGCGCCTGGCCAAGAAGACCTCTAACCTCTTCCGCGGCCGCAGCGAGAATCAGGTAGGCCTCGATGTCTCCGGATTGGGCGGGGTCATCGAAATCGATCCCCTCGCCCGCACCGCCGATGTGCAGGGTATGTGTACCTACGAGGATTTGGTCGATGCCACCCTGGCGCACGGCCTCATGCCGTTTGTAGTGCCGCAGCTGAAGACCATCACCCTAGGTGGCGCTGTGACCGGCATGGGCGTGGAGTCCACCAGCTTCCGCAACGGTCTACCGCACGAGTCCGTCATCGAGATGGATATCCTCACCGGCACCGGCGAGATCCTTACCTGCTCGCGCGAGGAGAACGTCGATCTCTTCCGCCTCTTTCCCAATTCCTATGGTTCTTTGGGCTACGCGGTACGCCTCAAGATTGAGCTCGAGCCCGTGCCTCCCTACGTGGAGCTGCGCGAGCAGCGCTTCCACTCGGTAGAAGAGGCGAGCCGCGTGCTTGCCGATGTCTCCGTTCACCACACCCACGAGGGTGAGACCGTCGATGGGCTAGACGGCGTGGTCTTTTCTGAGGACGAGGCTTACCTCGTCTTTGCCCGCTTTACCGATGAGGAGGGCCCTACCTCCGATTACACGCGGGATAAGATCTACTACCGCAGCCTGCAGCACGCCCAAGGCATGCGGCGCGACCGTCTTGC
The DNA here is from genome assembly GCF_040225725.1 of Corynebacterium sp. KPL4015. Classification (NCBI taxonomy): domain Bacteria; kingdom Bacillati; phylum Actinomycetota; class Actinomycetes; order Mycobacteriales; family Corynebacteriaceae; genus Corynebacterium; species Corynebacterium sp. KPL4015. The sequence continues at coordinate 19,774 of NZ_JBEHGF010000006.1, forward strand.
CATCCGCGACTATATCTGGCGCTGGGATACTGACTGGTTCTGGTGCTCACGCGCGTTTGGCGCCCAAAACCCCAAGGTCCGCAAGGTATGGCCGCGCGAGCTGCGCCGCAGCTCCTTCTATTGGAAGCTAGTGCGTTTGGACCGCAAGTACGAGTTGGAGTACAACTTCATCAAAAAGCCGCACGGCAAGCCGCGCGCTGAGCGCGTCGTGCAAGATATTGAGGTCACCCCGGAAAACCTTCCGGAGTTTCTCCACTGGTTCTTCCAAGCCTCCGATATCCAGCCTGTGTGGCTGTGCCCCATCCGCCTGCGCGATGTCGTGGGCGAGCTCGTGGGCACCGGCGATATTGCCGCCGAGGCCAAGGACCCCTGGCCGCTTTATCCGCTGCGTCCCGGAAAGACGTGGGTCAACGTTGGCTTCTGGTCCGGCGTGGATGGCGATCACGTCGATCCCAGTGCCCCGGGCAATGGCGCATTCAACCGTGTCATTGAAGAAAAGGTCAATGACTTGGGCGGCCACAAGTCGCTGTATTCCGAGGCCTTCTACTCCCGCGAGAGGTTCGAAGAGCTCTATGGCGGAAAGCTCCCGGATGCCATCAAGGCGGTAACGGACCCGGACGACCGCTTCCCCGGACTCTTTGAAAAGACCGTGGACGAGGCTTAAGACGGTCCCACAATCACTGAAGGGTGGAACGCTTTCACGAGCGTTCCACCCTTCTTCTATATCTTGAATACGATCTCGAGCTGATTCCACGGCGCGCGCAGGCAACTAATTGGTCTGGGCTACCTGCGCGGTCTTCGCGTTATCCGGCGGAGATGACAGCGGCAGAGATCGACTACACCCCCTCGCCCCGCACGCTAGGTGCGAGGAAAGGGGGTGTAGCTATTCTCTAGTCCAGATTACTTGGTGTTGGCGGAACCGCCAGCAGCCTCAATCTTTTCTACAGCGGACTTGGAGAACTTGTCTGCGGTGACGTTCAACTTAACGTTGATGTCGCCGCTGCCCAGAACCTTGACCGGCTGGTTAGCGCGGACGAGGCCAGCAGCAGCGATGTCAGCGACGGTGATGTCGCCGCCTTCGGCAAACTTCTCAGCCAAGTCAGCCACGTTAACAACCTGGTACTCAACGTGGTTCGGGTTCTTGAATCCCTTGAGCTTAGGCAGACGCATGTGGATGGGCATCTGTCCACCCTCGAAAGCAGCGGGAACCTGCTTACGAGCGCCGGTACCCTTGGTACCGCGACCAGCGGTCTTACCCTTGGATGCCTCACCGCGGCCGACGCGGGTCTTGGGCTTATTTGCTCCTGCGGTTGGGCGCAGGTCGTGCAGCTTGATGATATCAGCCATGGTTTACTCCCCTGCCACTTCTTCGACGGTGACCAGGTGGCGAACCTTGTGAACCATGCCGCGAATGATCGGAGTGTCCTGCTTAACAACGGACTGACCGATGCGCTTGAGGCCCAGGGCCTCAATGTTCTTGCGGTGGTTCGGCTTGGTGCCCACCAGTCCCTTTACCTGTGTAATCTTCAGAGCCATTGTTTATGCCTCCTGACCTGCGCGCTTGCGCAGCATACGGGCCGGGGTGACCTCTTCGATGGACTTGCCACGGCGTGCGGCAACCTCTTCGGGGCGGACCAGCTGCTTGAGGCCGTCCACGGTAGCGCGGACGACGTTGAGTGCATTGTCGGAGCCCAGGGACTTCGACAGAATGTCCTGCACGCCAGCGCATTCGAGCACCGGACGAGCAGCACCGCCGGCGATGACACCAGTACCAGGAGCGGCAGGCTTCATCATGACGATGCCCGCTGCGTCGCGACCCTCTACCGGGTGGGTGATGGTGCCGGCAACCATAGGTACGCGGAAGAAGTTCTTGCGAGCCTCTTCTGCACCCTTCTGGATTGCAGCCGGAACTTCCTTAGCCTTGCCGTAGCCAACGCCTACCTGGCCCTGGCCGTCACCAACGACGACGAGAGCGGTGAAGGACATGTTGCGGCCACCCTTAACGGTCTTGGAGACGCGGTTGATGGTCACAACGCGCTCGATGTACTTATCGCGCTCGTTGTCCTGCTGGTTACGACGATCGTTGCGACGGCCGTTGCCGCCGCGGTTGTTCTTGTTGTTCTCGGCGGAGCGTCCGCCGTCACGCTGTTCACGGTCCGACATTACGCGATCCTTCCGTTGATGTTTCCGTTGACGATGATCATTAGAACTTCAGACCACCTTCACGTGCGGCGTCTGCCAGCGCAGCGACGCGGCCGTGGTACTTGTAGCCTGCGCGGTCAAAGACGACCTGCTCAATGCCAGCGGCCTTGGCGCGCTCAGCAATCAGTTCGCCCACCTTGGCAGCCTTTGCCTTCTTATCGCCCTCGAGTGCACGGATGTCCGCTTCCATGGAGGATGCGGAAGCCAGGGTGTGGCCTGCCAGGTCATCGATGACCTGGACGTGCATGTGGCGCGAAGAGCGGTGAAGGACCAAGCGCGGGGACTCAGGGGTGCCACGCAGGGTCTTACGGATACGGAAGTGGCGGCGTGCGCGTGCTTCGCGACGACGAGAAGAAATGTCCTTGCCGACTGGAGTGCGCTTCGTGTTTTCAGTGTTTGCCATTGCTTACTTACCCGTCTTTCCGACCTTGCGACGGATCTGCTCGCCTTCGTAGCGAATACCCTTGCCCTTATAAGGATCGTCCTTACGCAGGCGACGGATATTAGCGGCGATCTGTCCGACTAGTTGCTTGTCAATACCGGTAATGGACAGCTTGGTGTTGCCGTCCACTGCGAAGGTGATTCCCTCCGGAGCCTTGATGAGGATCGGGTGGGAATAGCCCAGGCTGAATTCCAGGTCCTGGCCCTTTTGCTGCACACGGTAGCCGACACCAAAGATTTCCATCTTGGTGGTGAAGCCCTCGGTCACGCCGATGACGGCGCTGTTGAGCAGCGAGCGGGACAGGCCGTGCAGTGCACGGTGCTTGCGGTGATCATCAGGGCGGGAAACGGTCAAGATGCCGTCTTCCACGTTGATGGTGATCGGATCCGGAACGTTTACGCTCTGGGTACCCTTAGGACCCTTGACCTCAACGTCTTGGCCGTTGATGTTGATTTCGACGCCGTTTGGTACGGCGATCGGTGCTAGACCGACTCGAGACATGTGTCAAACCTCCCTTTACCAGACGTAGGCGAGAACTTCTCCGCCTACGCCCTTCTCCTCAGCCTGACGGTCAGTCAGCACACCGTGGGACGTGGAAATGATAGCCACGCCCAGGCCGCCCAAGACCTGTGGCAGTTCGGTGGACTTTGCATACACACGCAGACCCGGCTTAGACACGCGACGCAGACCAGACAGGGAACGCTCGCGGTTGTTGTACTTCAGCTCGAGGGACAGAGTGTGGCCCTCAACGGTGTAGTCAGCGATGTAGCCTTCCTGCTTCAAGATGTCAGCAATGTTTGCCTTCAACTTGGAGGTAGGCATCGACACGACGTCGTGGTGTGCGTTACTTGCGTTACGCACGCGCGACAGCATGTCGGCAATAGGATCAGTCATAGTCATATGAGTGACCGTGTACCTTTCTCGTTGCGGTTCCCGTGCTCACCAAAGCGTTTTCCGTGTGATTTCGGGCTACTCACGCTCCTCACGGTCAATACCGCAAGGCGCTCGCCACCCTTTGATTCAGACAACGGTCCGCTGTAGCCGGCGAGGGGCCTACAACAAAGTTGATGTTCAATTCTTTTTCGGCTCTGCGTTTTGCCAGTTCAACACGCAAATACAATAAACTTTGCGTGCATACCGGGTGAACCGCAGGCACGCCGAAATATCCTACGGTATATCCTGCGGTTTTCCAAATAGAACCCCGACATTCATTATTGTCGAATACAGCGCCACATGATTGAGGAATAGTTAGATGAGTACCGATAACGATGGTTCGATCCGCACCGCCCACCAGTGGCGTGAAGAAGCCGCGCAACTATTAAAACTCGAACCACACGAGGAAGCGTTGAAATAATGGCCAGCCGCAAGAATGCTACCTTTGCTGTCACTAAGGTCCGCCTGGGTGAACACGCGCAGGTTGATACCCGCGCCGATACCGTTGCTGGCGAGGAACCGCTTGAGATTCGCGTGGGCGGACAGACCATCACCACCACCATGCGCACCCCAGGCCACGATATCGAGCTGGCACACGGGTTCCTCCACTCCGAGGGGCATATCGCTGCGCTTTCCGATGTCACCACAGCCCGCTACTGTTCAGGTGCCACCGCCCAAGGCATGAATACCTATAACCTACTGGACCTAGATCTGGTGAAGAATACGCCGCTGAGTTTGAGCGATCTCCGCCTGACTACGACGACGTCTGCCTGCGGCGTATGCGGTACATCATCCATTGCGGCGCTGACAAAGCAGTCGCGCTACCCCATCCCGCAGATCCCTGTAGATCCACAGCTGGTAGTCCAGTTGCCAGAGAAGCTACGGGCCGCCCAGAAGGAATTCCGCAAAACCGGCGGAATCCACGCTGCCGGCGCGTTTACCCTCGCGGGCGAACCGGTAGTCATCCGCGAAGACGTCGGCCGCCACAACGCCGCGGACAAGGTCATCGGCCACCTGCTCATGGAGGGCTTGCTTCCGGCCAGCGATCTCATCCTCGTGATGAGCTCGCGCGCCAGCTTCGAGCTCGTGCAGAAGGCTGCGATGGCGGGCTTCGGCCAGCTCGTGGCGGCATCGGCAGCCTCCTCGCTCGCCGTGGACACTGCCCGCAAAACCGGCATGGCGCTCGTCGGCTTCGCACGCGGCGACCGCTTCAACCTCTACTCGGGAGACCTGAAATGAGCCTTATCGATTTCCTCGTCAACGTCGAGCTGGACACCCCGCGCCCCGACTACCGCGCGCTGCTCATCACCGCACGCAACGTCACTTCCCCGGCTGCCGACACCCCCGCCGCCCCGTCAGCGTTCCAGCCCCATGTCGCCGCGTGGCGCACGGCGTGGCAGAACGCCGGGCTCGATCCCGCGCTTTTGAGCTGGGCGCCCAGCCTTCCGATGCCCCCGTGGTTGCCCTCGGCAACGCCGTCGCCCGCCGTTTCGAGCTGCCGATCACGACGTTTGCCCTCGATGGCTTCGAGGGCCCAGTGCGCATCGAGGTAGGAACCGCTACCGTGCGCGATGCCGCGGGTAGTGCCGCGCGGCGCTTCCGGCCCGAGCACCGAGTCCAGCCCACGCCGGAGATCACCAGCGTGCTCTATATCCTCGAGGCTCTGGATCCGCTCACGGACGACGATTTGCGCCTGGCGGCCGATGACATCCTCGACGCCCTGCGCACGGCGAACCCTGATGTCGAGGTCGCCCAGCGCATCCTGCGCCCCGAATAACTCCGCGCCGAGTAAGCGCTAGTGTGCAGCGCGCACGTCGAGGAACCCGCGCAGCAGCGCATTGCGGCGGCGGGTGCCGGACTCGAAGGTCTCGGCGTCGTTGCCGTAGGCGGCATCGACTTGCGCGTACACCTCGTCGAGATGCGACATGTCGGGCACTCCGGCGACAAGCTCGGTGTCCCAAGCTCCCGCGATATGTTCGATAATCGACTTGATGCCCTCGGGGCCGCCGCCCAAGCGGTTGGACTCGAACGGGCCTGTGGCCGCGTCGGCGAGTTCTGCGCGCACGTCCGTCATGCGCACCTGCCACCCCGCGTCGACGAAGCGCTGGGCAAACGAGAAACCGATCAGGCCGCCACCTACAAGCAATGCTGTCTTCATGTTTTCTAGCCTAAGCCTCTTGGCTCGCGGCCACACGGTTTGCTGTATGGCCACCGCCACACAAAAGGTCTACAAGAATTAATTTATCCCGCCTCAGCCTTGCCCGGAGCGAAAGACGCGTTTTTACACCCCGACCTCGCCCCGCCCTGCGCCCGCAACTAACCCGTAGAAAATGCACCGCACGCCCATTCTTTGCACTCACCCCTGTGCCACTCCTGCTACGCCCGAGACCTCGGCTGTCGACCCCGCGCACTGCGCATCAGACCAGCGCTTTCACACCCTTCCCCGAGCCGGTGCAGCAAACACATCCCGCCGTGACCACGGATAACAGCAGCATGCCCGCGCGCAGCACCACTTTTCATTAGATACTTTTACCGTAGCCTAACTTATGTTAGCGTCTCCTAACATGCACAAAATTCGTCAGGAGAGACCGGCCCCGTTCGTCGATTCCTTCGTAGGAGCCGATCCGACTGCATTAAACACAATCATCCACCACAGCCAGCACACCCTCACGCAGTATCTCGCCGAGGGCGACGCGCCACGCTCCGGTCGCAACGCCCATGAGACAGCAGCGGCCGTCACACGCGTTGACCTCGAGCACCCAATTGGTACATTTGACGCCGCGTTGGCTGAGCTTCGCGAACTCTGGCTCGACCACGCCGTGTGGTACCACCACCCGCGCTACATCGCCCACCTCAACTGTCCGATCACCGCCACCGCCGTGGGCGCGGACCTGCTCGCCACCACAGTTAACACCGCGGTCGAAAGCTGGGATCAGGCCTCGAGTGCCGCCGCAATCGAAGGCCACCTCCTCGAGTTCTTCGCGCGCAAGCTGCGCTGGCCGCAAGACCCGCATTCCCGCACCCGCGGGGTCTTTACCTCCGGTGGTACGCAATCCAACCTGCAGGCGCTCTATATTGCGCGCGAAAAGGCGCTGGGCGCCCAGGGCGTGCAGGGACTTTCCCAGTTGCGCCTCTACACCAGCAGCCACGCCCACTACTCCGTGCTGCGCGCTGCCCACCTCCTTGGGCTTGCGGATACCGCCGTCATCACTATCGACTCGGATGCCGCACACCGACTCGACCCGGCTGATCTCGCCCGGCGCATCGCGGCCGACGTGGCGGACGGCTACACGCCGATGGCCGTCGTGGCCACCGCTGGGGCAACCGACCGCGGCACCATCGATCCGCTAGAGACCATCGCCAAGGTCTGCCTCCACGCTGGGGTGCACTTGCATGTCGACGCCGCGTACGGGGGTATCCTGCTGCTCTCGCCCACGCGTCGACACCGTCTGCGCGGCATCGACGCAGCCGATAGCGTCACCGTCGACTTCCACAAGGGCTACTTCCAGCCGGTGGCCTGCAGCGCGATTCTCTTGCGCGATCCCGCTGACTGCGCCCTCGTGTCGTGGCACGCGGACTACCTCAACCCCGAAGACGCCACCGACCACAATCTCGCGGACTTCTCGCTCCAAACCACGCGTCGCTTCGACGCGCTCAAGCTCTGGATGACGCTGCGCACCCACGGCGCCGACGCCCTCGGGGAGGCCTTCGACGCCTGCTGCGCCGCGGCCCGCGATGCCGCCCGGCGCGTCGACGCCCATCCACGCTTTGCACTGCGCGCCACACCGGAGCTTTCCACGGTGCTGTTTACGCCTGCCGATGCCCCCGCCAGCCTCGTCCAGATCGTCCGCCAGCGCTTGCTCGAGCGGGGCGACGTAATTATCGCGACCACCACCTTCGAAGGCGCGCCGTGCTGGAAGTTCACCATTCTCGATCCGCAGCTGCGTGGCACAGATATCGACGCGATCCTCGGGCTCATCGAGCGCGAGATGAACGCCGTCGACCAAGCCAACGCTCAACCGAGCCCCAGCGTTCTCGCGGTACAACCCGCGCGCTAGACCACGACCCACAGAAACTTAAAACAGGAGTTTGTCATGTCTTCTTCCACCACCGCCCGCACTGCCGCCGTCGCTGATGCCGAATCTAGCATTAAGCCCTATGATCTGGTGGGCATCGGGATCGGGCCGTTCAACCTGGGCTTGGCGGCGCTGAGCCAGCCGCTGGTTGACGGCGGCGTGCTGCGCGCGGCGTTCTTCGATTCGCGCGCGGAATTTTGCTGGCACCCCGGGATGATGATTCCTGGGACGACGATCCAGGTTCCGTTCATGGCCGATCTGGTCACCCTCGCCGATCCCACGAGCCCGTACAGTTTCCTCAACTACTGCAAGCAGCAAGGGCGCATCCACCAGTTCTACATCAAGGAGGATTTCAACCCGCTGCGCGAGGAATACTCCGATTACTGCGCCTGGGTCTCCCAGCAGCTGAGCACGCTCGAGTGGAACTCCACGGTGACGTCGGTGCGCCGCGTCGACGATCTGTGGGAGGTCACCGTCAACGGGCCGCGGGGCACCTGCACGGTGCTCAGCCGCAACGTCGTGGTCGGAGTGGGCACCACGCCGTTTATCCCCGGCGAGCTGCGGGCTGCGCCGGAAGCCGGGCTCGCCGTGCACTCGGCGGACTATCTTGAGCACAAGAAGGAGTTGCTCGCCCAGGAGTCCGTCACCCTCATCGGGTCGGGGCAGTCCGCGGCCGAGATTTACGCCGATCTCATGGAACCTGCCGCGTACCGGGGCACGCGGCTGGACTGGGTCACCCGCTCGGGGCGCTTCTTCCCCATGGAATACACCAAGCTCACCCTCGAGATGACTAGCCCCGAGTACGCGCAGTTCTTCCGCGGCCTGGACGCCGCGACGCGCGACCGGCTCAACCGCGAGCAGCGCAATCTTTACAAGGGAATCTCCGGCCAGCTCGTCAATCACATCTACGACACCTACTACCGGTTGTCCATCACGAAGGGCCTGCCGCGCCCATTCGCCTCGACGCTCCTGGCCGGCTGGAGCGCGGCACTGTGCGACACAGACGCGTCCGCCCCGTTCCAGCTGACGTTGACCCACGGCGAGACCGGCGAAACCCGCACGCACGCGACAAACGCGCTGGTGCTCGCCACCGGCTACAAGGCCCCGCTCTTCCCCAGCTTCCTGGAGACCGCACGCGAAGAAGTCCAGTTCGACACGGCCGGGCGCCTGGCCATCGATCCCGGATTCGCCATCGACGCCGCCCAGTCGCTCTTCGTCCAAAACGCCGAGGAACACCTTCATTCGCTCATCGCGCCCGACCTCGGGATGGGACCGTGGAGGAACTCCATTATTCTCAAGGCCATCACCGGCCGCGAGTACTATCCCATCGAGCGTTCCGTCGCCTTCCAGACCTTCGGGGGTCAGTAATGCTCAATACCGAACGTGACGACATCTTCACTCCCCACGGCACGGTGCGCCTTCGCCCGCTCACCCCCGCCGACACCGAGCTTGTCCACGGGTGGCTCACCGATCCTCACTGCGCATTCTGGGGTATGCAACAGGCCAGCGTCAACGACGTCGCCGTCGAATACGACCGGCTCCGCGCCTCCCCGCACGAAGAAGCCTGGATCCTCGAGCTGCACCCGCACCCTGCCGCCCCGCACAGACCGATGGGCATCGTCGAGGACTACGACCCGCGCCGCGTGGTGCTGGACTCGGTGTTGGCCGAGGCTGCTAGCTCGGAGGCTGCTGGTATCAGGGAGTTGACGCTGGAAGAGCCACTACGCGGACTGCACTTCCTCGTCGCCCCGCCGGCCGGTGCCCACGTTTCTGGGCTAACCAGTAGCCTTTTCGCCGCGGTCATCCGCTGGCTCATCGATTGCCGGGGTTTCCGCGAACTCCTCGTGGAGCCCGACGTAGCCAATGGCGCGATTCACCGCAAGAACGCCGAGGCCGGCTTCCTCGATGTTCCGGGACTTAACGAGATCCGCCTGCTCCAAGGCGGGCACACGAAGACGGCACGGGTGCAGCGTTGTACCGCCTCAGACTTCTATTCCTCAGCGGCTGCCGCGCGCGCCTCGCTGTCGCCGGTGGCGAATGCGCTGTGCGCGGCCGAGACCGCTGAGCGCCAGCTCATCGCCAAGGCCATCCGCGAATTTAGCCATGAAAGACTGCTGACGCCAAGCTTTCACCCGGACTCCGAACGATGGTCGGTCCACTTTGGGCCGCGGGAGCTGAGCTTTTCGGCCCACCAGTACGGGCTGGCGCATCTCGAAGTCGTCCCCGAAAGCATCGAAGCTGCCGATGCCGCCCCGCTGCACCTGGCCGAGCTCATCGCCGGGGCCGCAGAACAGCTGGGCATACAACCGGGGTTCCTGCACACCTACATCGAGGAGATTCAGGCGACCCTCGTCGGCCGTGCCCGCGCCCTCGCGACGCGCCCCGCCGCGCAAAGCTTGCGCGCACCGCAGCTCGCCGCCAGCGCCCAGGAGCGTGCGAATGCCCAGGCGGACTATCTCGTGACCGCTGAGTCAGCAATGTATGAGGGGCACCCCGGGTTCCTCGCGAATTCGGGGCGCGGCGGGATGAGCCTTACCGAGCTGCGCGCCTACGCGCCGGAGGCGGGAGCCGACATACACATCGTGTGGCTCGCCGCCAAGCGGGAGCACTGCGTGGTGGCGGCATCAGAAGACGTCGCGGACCTAGCCGGGTTCTTCGCCGAGCAGCTCGGGGACCTCGGTCCGCGCTATGAACAGGCGCTCGCAGAATTGGGCTGCGCACCGGATGACTATGTGCCGCTGCCGCTGCACCCGTGGCAGTGGGACAATTGCATCTCCACGATCTTTTTTGACCAGCTCATTTCCCGGGATCTGGTGTACATCGGCACCAGCAGCGACCTATTCCGTCCCCAGCAGTCGCTGCGGACGTTCTTCAACCACTCGCGCCCGGCGCTGCCGTATGTCAAGACGGCCGTGGGCATTCGCAACATGGGGTTCGTCCGCGGGCTCTCGCCGGCGTACATGGAAACCACGCCCGCCATCAACGATTGGTTAGCCCAACAGCTCAATGTCGATCCGGAATTCCAGGCCCGCAACGTGCGTCTGCTCAAAGAAATCGTCGCCGTGGGCTACCGCGGCGACACCTACCACCGCCACCCGCTGCCCGCGGGCTCAACAAGCGAGCGTGAGAAAATGCTCTCCGCGCTGTGGCGCGACTCGCCCATGCCGCAGCTATCCGCCACGAGCGTGGCCGTGACTCTGGCGGGCTGCCTCTACGTCGACCCGGCAGGCGAGTCACTCGCCGCCGAGTGGATCGCACAATCGGGTCTGCCGCCGCAAGAATGGCTGCGCCGGCTGCTCGACGTGTACCTTGTCCCAGTCCTCCACGCGCTCGCCCAGTACGGAATCGTGTTCATGCCGCACAGCGAGAACGTGATCCTCGAGCTCGACAACGGCGCGCCCGTCGGCGCGTTCTTCAAGGACCTAGGAGAAGAGGCCGCGGTCGTCGACGCCCGCGTGGACGTGCCTGCGGGACTGGAGCGCCTGCAGGTCGATCACGGCGACTTCACCGGCGCCCAGCGCGCGCTATCTATCCACACCGACGTCCTCGACGGCGTGCTGCGCCACCTCGCCGCGCTCTTCGACCGGAAGGGATTGCTCACTGAGACCGAGTTTTGGCTCAGCTGCCGTGCAGTCGTGCTGGATTACGAACGCCGCTTCCCCGGCACGCTAGAGAAACTCCCGGTGCTCGCGTCGCAGTTCAAGCACTCCTGCCTCAACCGCTTGCAGTTGCGCAACCCGCTATCGATGGTAAACCTGGGCGACCAGGAGTCCTCGCTCATCTACGCCGGGGACATGGACAACCCGTTGCATTCTTCAGAATCGACGGCGCGATAAGTAAAGGCCAACCCCGCTCGTGCGGGGTTGGCCTTCTCGCGTACTACGCCGCAGCCTAGTCGCGGTATGCCTCCGGGCCCTTGTTGAGCCAGGCGTACACGCCGCCGATGAGGAAGCCGCCGCCAATGACGTTGCCCACCCAAACGATGACCCAGTTGGTCAGCACCGCGCCGAGCGTGAAGTGCTCCGGGAACGCGCCCGCGTCAAAGAACGTGAGGCACACTAGGCAGAAGTTCGCGATGACGTGCTCGAGGCCCATGCCCACGAACGCCGCGATGAACGGGACGATGACGATGAACTTCGAGATGATCTCCTTGGCGAAGATGCCACCCACGATGGACATGTTGACCACGAAGTTGGCCAGGATGCCCTCGACGAGCATGCCCGCCGGCCCCTTCGCCAGCTTGGCGTCGGTGAGCGTGACGATGATGTGATCGACCGGCAGGTTGCCGAACTTCGCGGAGACCCCAACGCGACGGCGAGGTTCGCCGCACCCACGAGGTTGAACACCGTGGTCACGATAATGAGCCAGAATGCCTTTGCCCATGTCACCTGCTTATTGGCGGCTCCGTAGACCATGAACAGCATGTTGCCGGTCGCAAGGTCAGCGCCCAAGATGATGATGGCAAACAGGCCGAGGCCGAAGAGGAAGGCGAAGGCGACGCTGCCCAAGCCTTCGAAGTTCTTTTCCACCGCTTGTGCCACGGCGCAGGCAAAGGCCGTGCCGATGAGCAGGTACACGCCACAGGATGGCGCGCACGATAAAGCGCGACGGCGACTGGTCAAGCAGAGCGGTTTTCTTCGTGACCGCGGCGGCCACGGACTCATTGAGGGACATGCAGACAATCCTTGAAAGAGGAGCAAAATCGACCCATACATGGTACCCCACGCATGCGAAAACCCCAGCCTGCGGTGCCCGAAAGGGGGCATCGGAAAGCTGGGGCTTAAGGCCGTAAGCGAGTGCTTACTTGAACGGGAAGCCGAGCTCGCGCAGGAGCTTGCGGCCCTCCTCGTCGTTGGTAGCGGTGGTAACGACGGTGATGTCCATACCACGGGGACGATCGATCTTGTCAATGTCGGTCTCGTAGAACATAGACTGCTCGGACAGGCCGAAGGTGTAGTTGACATGGCCGTCGAACTGCTGATCAGAGAGACCGCGGAAGTCACGAATACGTGGCAGCGCGATGGTCAGCAGGCGGTCCAGGAACTCCCACATACGGTCGCCGCGCAGGGTAACGCGTGCGCCGATGGGCATGCGCTCACGAAGCTTGAAGTTCGCGATGGACTTCTTAGCACGACGCGCCTGCGGTAATGCCGATAAATCCGGGGTCCGCTAGCGGGTTCCTGGTCCACGATTGCGCCAAGACACCGGCGACGGCAAGGGCCGCGCCGGCGAAATAGGCCAAGAAGGTGCGCGGCATGCGCAGGTTCCACACGATATCGCGGATATCCTGCTCCCCCGCTCCGCGTAGCGCGGCGATGACCTCATCGGGCGGAATCGAACGCGAACCTAGCACCAAGGACGCCACCGCCAGCACGAGGCTGGCGAGGATGAGGGCAACGAGGAACGTCTTGCGACCCTTTCCCCGCGTCATCACCGGTGTGGCTGTGTGGCTTTCCGTTGTGGACCCCGTCTGGATTTTCTGGCCGCCTTGCGTGGTTGCTGACAATTACAGCTTCTCTTCAAACTTATCCATTGCCCACGGAATGGTCACTGGGTTCGGCATGCTCATGGCGTTGCCGGTATCCGTGTCCAGGTAGCGCACGCGCCCATCCTTGACAATATCCAGGCCCTGGAAGGTCTTATCCTTCTTCAAGACATCCGCGGAGCCGTTGTAGTCCAAGACGAAGAGGTGATCAACCTGGTTGAGCTTCGCGTAGTTTTCCGGGGCAATGTCAACGAAGAAGCTGCTGCCATCGCCCTGCAGCTCATCCGGGATCTCCATGCCTAGATCCTCGATGAACTGTCCGCGCCCGTCCTCATCGGTGTACAGGCCAATCTTGCCGTCATAAGGCATGACGATGGCCGCGGACTTGCCCTGCAATTCGGTGTGCTCGCGGCGGAATTCCTCGAAGGCCTTCTCGGTATCAGCGATAAGCTTATCGCCTTCGTCTTCCTTGTCAACGGCGTCCGCGATGGCCTCTACCTGGTCTTCCCAGGGAACCTGCCAGTCTTCATACTCATCCGGCTTGACGGTGGTCGGCGCGATCTCTTCCAAGGATTCCTTCGTGCGCGCATCCACTGCCTGGTTCACCGCAATGATCTTGGTGGGGTCTGCAGCGGTGATCTGCTCAAAGGTCTCCGCGGTAAAGCCCGTTGCGGTGTTGTAGATGACCTCCGGCTTTGCATCGCCCAGAAGCTTCTTTGCCCACGGGCCAACGCCGGAAGGATCGCCATCGCCCTCAGCGCCCCACGGCGCCACCGTCACGGGAGTAATACCCAGGGCGAGCAGCGTATCGGCATCACCCAAGCCCAGGCTAGCCACCCGCTCCTCGCTGGCTGCATCGGTGGACTGCGTGCTCTCATCGCCCTCACCGCGCGAGCAACCGGCTAATGCGACGGCTCCGACGGACAGCAGTGCCACAACACCCATGGTACGGCGCCCAAAAATCTTCATGAGGCTAGCCCTTTCAATCAAGGAGGAAAATAACGTTGCTCATCTTAGACGCCGGCCCAGTGCCTAGGCAAGGCTTAGCTTTGCAGGAGTATGTTGGGTGCATGAACTCCTCCCTACAATCGTCGCCGATGCCTGAACACCAACTGATTCCCGTTACCTTGGCCGCCAATAAACAGATCCGCCCGCGCCTGCACCGTTTGACGTTTCACGCCGAGGTCTTCCGGACGTATCAGCTCGTCGGCCCTGATGAATTCTTTGGCCTCGTCATGCCGCAAGCCGGGCAAGAATTCTCACCCTTCCCCGTCGACGGGGTCAATATCCGGGCAGCCGTTGCCGCTATAGGCGAAGAAACTAGGCCCGATCTGCGCTGGTACACCATTCGCGCGCTCCACCCTGAGGACGCCACAGTCGATGTCGACGTGGTGACCCACGGCGATTCCGGGCCCGGCTCGCGATGGATTCGGAACGCGCAGCCCGGCGATACAGCGGGGTTCTTTACCTGCAACGAGCTGTGGCAGCCAACCGAAGCACCACAACTATTGGTCGCCGATGCCTCCGCACTGCCGGCCCTGCGACATATCCTCGCCCACCAAGAGGGCCATGACCCGGCGATGCTCGCCCGTACTGACGTTATGGCCGTGGTAACTAGCGATGACGAGGTAGAGCCTGGGCTCGCGGCCAGGTGGGAGGCGAGCGTACGCAGCCTTCGCGTGATTCGCACCGAGCCGCACCAGGAAGCGGAATCTGTTGTTGCCGCGCTGAAAGCAGATTATGCCGGTGCGCCGGCACCAGGCTACGTGTGGGTTTCCGGCGAAGGGGACTTGGCGAAGAAGGTTCGGGGCCTCGCGGTGAAAGACTGGGGCCTTTCTTCAGACGACGTCACCTGGGTGCCCTACTGGTTCTATGGAAGAGCCCGGCCGTAAAGAAGAACTTGAGTTCAGAGGGTCGTTGCAACGATTCCCATCATCAGCACGATCGATCGCAGCCTCAATACGCCCGAACGCAGCATCAGCTCGCCTCAAGGACTAGATACTAACGAAGTTTCTGCAGAAAATGCTCCCGTAATCGAACCGTCTGCAGGTGTAGAAATGTTTATCCTTGCCATTGACGTCCATGCGCAATTTGCCGCGGGCGCATGCCGGGTAGTCGATGGCGCTATAGACCCCGACACCATGGACAAGGCCTGCACTTATACTGCCGCAGACCGCCCCTACTCCCTGCCCGGAACAAATGCCTAAGATATCGTCGTTATCGCTGGGCACACCGGCGCCGCCGTACCTGCCGGTTCCAATAATCTCTACGATGGGTCAACTAACGGGCACAAGGCCACCATCGGCGACAAGCTATGTGTGCGCACTGGAAACTCTGCCCAGAACTGGCTCATCTATACCGCAACCGATCTCTATGACTCCGGTAAACAAGGCCTAGCCGGGGACTCAAGCGTATGGGGACACGAGGGAACTACCCGCACCGCAGACGACAGAGCTTCACTGCTCAGCAACACTGCGGTCACTCGCCCGCCTTTCGCTTATCCGCTCCTTTTCCTCAGCCTTACACCGTCCCCGCTTCCGCAACCGGAGGTGGGAAATTTCTATATCTTCTTTCCCAGCTCTCGGGCAAAGGCTCACTATTTTTCAACAGTGTTAACGATAACTGTTTGCAACAGTGTAATATTCGCCCCAGCTGTATAAAAGTTCACTGCACTTAACCTTGGGAGAACCTTATGCCCTTGCCCAACTCATTAACCCGCCTTGCCACCATAGTCGTGGCCTTGGCGCTCGCGTTATTCTACGCTCCCTTCGCCCTCGCTAAGGAAGCCCCCCTTGTCCGCACCCAAACGCACGTGGATTCCCCGCACGCGGTGTGGAAGGACGGAAACTTCAAACTCATGTCCAATAGTGCGGGCCTAGTCCCCATCGAGGACACGATCAACTGGGTCAGCCACGGCCGCGTCGATGGAGGCTTGGGGGCCTATGCCTGGCGCGTTCCTGATGACCCGCGCTTCGAGTTTCTCAATGCCGAGAAAAACCAGCTCATGTACTACGGCGGCCCCGCGGTCGGCTTTCCCAAAAACACCATGCCCATCTGGGCTGGGTTCGGTGCCGCCGCAGATCTTCCCACCGATCAATTCCGCGATAAATCCTTCAACATGGAAATCGTTGATTTCAAGGGCCCCGGCCGCATGGAATTGTTTACCTACAGCGACGAGAACTATCCCCTCAACCGCCTCTGGTCCTCTCACGACCCAGGATTCCGTACCACCTGGGTTAATGCAGGCACGCATACGCATAACGCCACGACGTTTACCCGTCCTGGCCACTACGAAGTAACCTACCGCGCTTCGGCTCGAAAGAAGGATGGCACCTTCATCCACTCCGAGCCACAAACCCTGGTATGGCAGGTAGGCGGCACCAACCCCGCCGAGCGCACGATTACCGACCTTGAAGCTGCCTTTAACGACGCCAAGTCTGAAGGCTCCGCAGGCGAAGATTCCGAGTCCAACACCCCTATGTTTAAGATGGCGCCCTCCACGGCTGATACCAAGGGCGCGAAGGAAGGCATCCTCACCACGCTCTCCCTCGATACCGGCAATGCCAAGGACTCCGGCCGCGCCGTATTCACCATCAACGGCCACTATCTAGCCGAGCGCAAGGTAGAAGGCGGTAAGGCTTCGTGGGATGAAATGATTGGTGATGAAGAATCCAACTTCCAAGCCATCTTCATTCCCGACAATAATTCCCCAAGCCCACGCTGGGTATCCGAACCCATAAAGTTCTGGACCAGCACCGACGGGGAAAAAGACGGTAAAGATGCGGAAGCTTACACAACGAAAAGCGGCGAGCTTCCTACCCCAGAGATGGAAGAGTTAGAGCCGTTTGAGACCGATCCCCTTGAGATCACGAGCCCAAATATCACCGTTTCCACCAGTAAAGTGTACGGCGAGGACGACCGTAATATCGACATCACCGTAGCTCCCAAGGATGACCGTACCACGGTGCGCGTTACCGGCGGCTTCTACAAAGTAAATGGCGAACCGATGACTAGCCTGCCGCAGAACGCTGTTGCAGATTGCGAAATCGGCTTTACTTCTGGGCCGGGGCTAAGGACGAGCAAGCAACTCATCGAGGGCTGTAAGCAGCCCGGCTACCAGCTCATGCTACGCATCGTTCCTGATTCGCGCTCCAATGCCGGCGGCGCCACGCTATTTAGCCATACCCATAAAGACGCTTATAAGCCGGTAGCTGAGACCACCGTCTCGTTCCCGGAGGCTTCCGCTTCCGGGGATGCACCGGAACAAGAAGGATCGGAGAAGCCAGAAGACTCCAACGCACCAGAGAAGCCGCAGGACTCGGAAGAAGCAGAAGAGTCAGAGGGTTCCGCCCCAACCGAAGAGTCTTCCCCTGAGGCACCTTCCACGACCCCAAAGCCTTCGGTTCCCAGTGTCCCCAAGCCCAAACCGCAGGGCCCGAAGGATAAGGACGCCCCCAACAAGGAGCTCAATCTGCACCGGGGTCACGTCGATATCGCCCCTATCCACGAGGATGGTGAGCTACACCTGGGCATCAAGGACGAGACGAACCTCTACCACATTGGTGCAATCTGGCGTAAGCCATCCGATGTCTTTTTCAGCGTTCCCAAGCAGGTCAAGACCACCTTGGACAAAGACATCCCCCACTTTGGAAAGAAAGGCAGCGCTGCCTACGTCCTGCCAGAGACACAGCGCACCGGCGTGGTGTGGCCTGGGATAAGCACCGAAGATGCCTACCAGGACACCAAGAAGAATTACACCTTTACCTTTACCCCCGTCAAAGCCCCGAAGGACGGCGAATGGTTGGCATACCTGGCTGATCAAACCGGCCTGGACCAGCGCCTTGCCGGCAGCGATGGTACGCATTCCTATACCACCGAAGGCCCAGACCACATGCACCTTAACTGGGCATTCAACAAGCCCGGTACGTATGAAGTTGGTGTCACGGTAGCCGAAAAAGACGGCAAAACCGCGAAAAAGGCCATTCTGCGTTTCAAGGTAGCTAGCGAGGATTCATCATCTGCTACCCCACCAACTAAGGGAAACGACAATGCGTCTGAAGGCGGATCCAACGACAGTACCGATGGCACGACCGAGAACGATGCCGGAAGCTCCGCCGATAACGGCACGGAAAGCACCGCGCCGTCGAAAGAACGAAACCCAGAGACAACGGAACCTGCTCCCAGCGCAACACCGTCCCAGAAGCGCGAGATTACCAAGGGCCACATCGACTTCGGGCCAAAGGTTGTGGACAATAAGCTCGGCTTCTATGTCAACGAAGACGACCGCCACAACGTGCCTGAAGACGTAGCGCTACGCGTTCACGATACGCAACGCGTGCCGGTCGCTGACTCTCTGGCTAAGACCCTGTCCTTTACCGGAATGGTAAAGACTGGCTCGACGATTTACCACCTGCCATTACAACAGGATCACAATGCTGTGTGGCCGGGATGGGACACGATCAAGGTCGGGCAAGACTACCGTGACGCTGCTATCGAGGTTCGCCCCAAGTCGGCACCTACGGACGGAAAATGGTGGGCCGGCCACACTGCCTCCCTGAATACACCGGAACGAACCTTGGCCGATAGCAACGGTACCCATACGATTAAGGGCGTTGAGGACGGGCCTTTCCATGTCCACGCGCACTGGATTTTTACAGAACCAGGCCGCTATGAGATGGACATGCGTGCCGTCAACCACAACGGCGACAAACTCACCGACTGGCACACCGTTACCTTCCTCGTGGGTGATTCAACCACCCAGCCCGGCGGAAAAGGCGCTGCCGAAGAAGGCGATAAGGAAGAGGGCAAGCCCGCAGACTCCTCGAAGAATAAGCAACCAGGTGCTACCAAACCGGATAACGGCCCGAATAGCACCGGCACTACTAAGCCGGGATCCGATAAGTCCAACGCCTCTAACTCATCTGGATCAAATGCGGGCGCCAAGGCGGCCAAGGGCAATAGCGCTGGGAAGTCAGAAGGCTCCAGCAAATCCACTACCGCTAAGGGCGCAACGAACGGGGGCTCTGGACCTGGCTCCGGATCCGGCGGAGGTTCCTCCAACTCCCACAAAGGTTCGCTGGCTTCCACGGGTGCCAATGTCGGTTGGGTACTCGTGCTCGCTGCAGTCTTTATTGGCGCCGGCATAGCCCTGATGAAAAAGCGCTCCAAGAACAGTCAGTAGCCCTTTGACTCCAGAGACCGTTGCACCACCCCATTGCGACGGCCTCTCAATTGGAACTGATCCACGACCTTAAAAACCAATAAGCATCAACCTATACCGCAGATCTGAGCCTTGAAAAGGGTCGAGTACCAGCTCGGGCCGGGCTCATTTTGCGTTTTAAAGTGGTTATTTACACCACAAGCCTTTAATTCTCTCCCCGAATAGGGGTGGAAGCTAAACTGAAGCGCTGCATTGACATAGTTCAATGGGATAGCCTGGGTTTTACCAAGCTTCCTGATTCATCCCCAATTAACGAAGAAACATTATGCGAAGTAAATTTAGCTCAATCGCCTTGTCCGCACTTTTGATCACCAGTGGAGCTATAGCTCCAGCCACTGCTCAGGAACCTTCCGCCGTCACGTCCGAAAACTATGTTGAATTGTTCAACTTTGGAGATGAGTATTCTCACGACCCTCATAAACGGCGATCCCAACTAAAGCGTGATGATTTCCAAAAAACATCTGAAGTAGTCCTCTACGGAAGAAAGGTGGAAACCTACAAAAAGGTTTTCCCGGAAGGAATTTCTGTCGAGTACGACGTACTGGGCGATCCTGTGAAAGCTTCACCGGCTTCATTCGTAAGGTTCGAATGGGACTGGGGTCCCCGTATTTACATGACGGGCGAGGAGTTTTGGAGCCTTGGTGCTTCTGGGTTCGCAGGTACTGTCTGCGGGCTCTTAGGAAAGTCAGTAAAGTTCGGCACCGCATGTAGCGTTGCTGCAACCGCAGCGTGGAATAAATTGACTGCTAAGCGAAAATGGGCCCATGACGATCAATGTTATGACCTAAGCCAATTCATGAACATTGGATGGGAGAAAGCTCCCCGTGAGAAGTGCGATTAGCTTTGTTTAGTCGCATATCGAAATCTATTTTACTTCCTGCCAGCATTCTTGTATCCACTTGTGTAGCGGGTTTTTTCTGGGGAGAATTAAGGCTTTTCCCTCTTGTTATGGCAGTAATATACATGGCCCTGCACTACGCCTTTATACGTAGAGATTCTTACCCAAGATCGGAATCTGGGGCTTTTATCGTCGGATTTGTACTATCCATTTTTGGTGGATTAATGAATGCTTCAAACTACACATTCGCCGTTGGGCTAATGATAGCTTCGACGTTCCTTATGTTTTTAAAGCTTAATAAGGAGGACACGACCGGACCAAGAAAGTGAAGTGTCTGGCCGTATAGCCTTTACCATGGCCACTGATATTCCCATCTACTTCTGCCACCCAGGACCGCCGTGGGAACGCGGCAGCAACGAAAACACCAACGGCAGGCTCAGAAGAAACCTTGCCAAAACAGTGACCTGTCCATCTACAGCGCCGAGAACCTAGAGATGATCGCCACCAATCACAAACCATGCAAAGCACTCAACTGGCGCACATCAGCCGAAGTCCTGACCAACGCCCTGACACAAACCGGTAGTATCACACCCAAGTAACCGTCATCGTTGCAATGACCCCTAGAATCCACAGATGACAACAAAATTAAAAGGTCCCAACTCCTTCCATGGAGTTGGGACCTTTTAGCGCTCTATCTCTATTTACTTGAACGGGAAGCCGAGCTCGCGCAGAAGCTTACGGCCCTCCTCGTCGTTGGTAGCGCTGGTAACGACGGTGATGTCCATACCACGGGGACGATCGATCTTGTCAATGTCGATTTCGTAGAACATAGACTGCTCGGACAGGCCGAAGGTGTAGTTACCGTGGCCGTCAAACTGCTGGTCAGACAGACCGCGGAAGTCACGAATACGTGGCAGCGCGATGGTCAACAGGCGGTCCAGGAACTCCCACATACGGTCGCCACGTAGGGTAACGCGTGCGCCGATGGGCATGCCTTCGCGCAGCTTGAAGTTCGCGATGGACTTCTTAGCACGACGCAGCTGTGGCTTCTGACCGGTGATAGCGGTCAGGTCCTCGAGAGCACCATTGATAACCTTGGAGTCACGAGCGGCTTCGCCAACACCCATGTTGACTACGACCTTGGTGACGCCAGGGATCTGCATGACGTTGTCATACTTGAACTCTTCATTCAGGTTTTTGCGGATTTCCTCGCGGTAGCGAGTCTTCAGACGCGGGGTGTAGTTCTCGCTCATTTTTAGATGTCCTTCCCGTTGCTACGCGCGATGCGGACTTTTTTGCCGTTCTCGTCGAAACGGTAGCCCACGCGGGTCGGGTTACCCTCAGAGTCAACGATCGCTACGTTGGACACGTGGATCGGGGCTTCTTGGGTAACAATTCCGCCGGACTCGGCGCCACGCTCAGTAGCGGAGTTTGCGACGTGCTTCTTGATGCGGTTAACGCCCTCAACGAGGACCTTTTCGCGCTTCGGGTACGCCTCGATGACTTTGCCCTTCGCACCCTTATCTGGGCCCGAAATGACAATCACCATATCTCCCTTATGGATCTTCATAAGATTAGATCACCTCCGGTGCTAGAGAAACGATCTTCATGAAACGCTTATCACGGAGTTCACGAGCAACCGGGCCGAAGATACGGGTACCGCGAGGTTCGCTATCGCCCTTCAGAATAACTGCAGCATTCTCATCAAAGCGGATGTAGGAGCCGTCCGGACGACGGGTTTCCTTCTTCGCGCGGACGATAACTGCCTTAACTACATCGCCTTCTTTTACGCTGCCGCCTGGAACAGCGTCCTTGACGGTGGCGACAATTACGTCGCCGATGCCAGCGAAGCGTCGGACTGAGCCACCGAGAACGCGGATGCACAAAAGTTCACGTGCACCAGAGTTGTCGGCGACGCGCAGACGCGATTCCTGCTGAATCACTATGGGTCTCCTGACCTGGATTGATGTGCGACAAGATTTCCGTCCTTGCCACACGCGGTCTACAAACTTGCTGTGCGCGAACTTTTACAACGAACACCGTACGGCGTCGATGGGTCTCGGACCGGCGATTCGGAAACGCACCACTGCGGACCGACCAGCTCTCGCAACTAACATATTGAACCACATGAACTAGCTACTTCCAAAACACAAAAAGCAGGGTTTTCACTTCACAGCGGTTGCGTCCTTTAGCGGGGTGCATCTGTAGCCCGTGGTAAACCTCGTACTCTTTGAATCCAGCCTTTCCTCTGCCCCTCAGCAACCCCTGACTCAGCAGTTGGTAAAGACCGTGCTTCCACGGCATCTTCCAGCGGCAGGGTCAGCTCAATGCAGAAGTAGTGAACTAATGGACTTAACCGAAATTTTCGATACCAAGGTTTCTATCGATCAGTATCTAGAGGCCGGCTGGCAAACCCTTTATATGGTGGGCATTTCCCTCTTCCTGGGGACAATAGGCGGAGTTACCCTGGGAATCATCCTGGCCCTTGCTCACCCGCAAGGCATGTACCCCAACCGTGTGCTGTTCAGGATCACAGACTTCCTAGTCAATACGGTGCGCTGGTGCCGCTTACCATCTTCATAGCGCCTTCATAGCGCCGTTTATGGCTCGCCTCATCGAGCAATCGGTGCTGGAAGTTGGTGAAGGCATCCTAGAAGCAGCGGAATCCATGGGCGCTTCCCTATGGCAAACCATCCGCTATTTCTTGCTGCCGGAGGCTAGGGCTTCGATAATCTTGGCACTGACTACATCCACCATCACCTTGATTTCTGCCGCCGCGATGGCGGGCACCATCGGTGGTGGAGGCGTCGGTGACTTGGCGGTCTCCTATGGTTATCAGCAATTCGACACCGTAGCCATTATCTTCACCGTGATTATCCTCATCGTGGTGGTACAAGCAATCCAAGGCTTGGGCAATGCGCTCGCCCGTCGGGCGCGCAACGGCGCCTAATGAATACCAACAAGTAAAAAGGCTGGGGTTTATCCCCAGCCCTTTCTTGTATCAGAAAGCCCAGCCCTTAAGACGTAGCTTTCTTCGCAGTAGTCTCCGCAGTCTCCTGCCCAGCCTTTGGATCCACGGTAAATAGGTCCGTCCCAGAACCGATGAGCTCGCCCTCGCGGAAGGCCGCGGTGGGAATAACGGGGCCAGTCTTCTTGGCATTTGACACAACGACTGGCGTCGTTACCGGCAGGCCCGCTTCCTTGATAGCCTCGATATCGAATTCAGCCAAGACCTCGCCTTGCTTGACGGTATCGCCCTTATTGACATGCGAGGTGAAGTGTTCGCCCTTGAGGTTTACCGTATCGAAGCCAATGTGCATAAGGATGTCAATCGGCCCCACCGCTGGGTCCTCCACGCGCAGGGCGTAGGCGTGGTGGGAGGGGAAGGTCACGGTGATGGTGCCATCGGCAGGCGCAACGAGCTTGCCGACGGTCGGTTCGATAGCAACGCCTGTACCCAGCTTGCCCCCGGCAAACATGGGGTCCTCAACTTTGGATAAGGGCACGGCATTTCCCTCTAGCGGGGAAAAGATCGTCGCGGCATCTGCGGCGGCGGCAGCGCTGGCAGCAGACTCTTCAGCGGCCTCGTCGGCCAAAGCCTGCGCGGCGGGAGGATTGACCTCATCCGGATCAATAGTGCCATTGCGATGAATGAGCACGCGCCCGTACAGGTAAGCCCCGATGAAGGCTACGGCGAAGGCGATGACACCACACAACAAGAAGGTCGGGACAAAGCGGGGAACGGAGACGAAGCCAATGAAGCCGGCGGCACCGAGGGCATCCGCAAGCACGCCAAAAATGGCGATGAACGTAGAGGCGATGGCTGATGCCGCCATACCGATATAAAACGGCCAACGCAGGCGCAGGTTAACACCGAAGATCGCGGGCTCAGTAATACCAAACAGCGCCGAGATACCGGAGGCACCGGCCAAGCCCTTGAGCTTTTCGGAACGCGCCAGGAAGTACACGGCCAAGGCCACACCACCCTGGGCGATATTGGCCATCGAGGCAATGGGGAAGATGAAGGAACCGCCCTCATTCCACAGCATCGTCTCAATGGGCGGGAAGGATTGGTGTAGACCGGTAATGACGATCGGTGAATAAACCAGACCGAAAAGGAAGCCGGCCACAGGACCTGCAAAGTCATACAGGTTGGCCAGCCCCATGCCCAACCATTCACCGGCGGTACGCAAGATTGGACCCAGTCCCATAAAGGTAATAAAGCCGGTCACCAGCAGGGTAAGCAGGGGCGTGAGCATGAAGTCCACGGTGCCCTTGAGGTGCTTGTGTAGGAACTTTTCAATCGTCGCCAAAATCCAGGCGATGACCAAAATAGGCAAGATGGACCCCTGGTAGCCGGCCTGGGCAACGTCTAAGCCAAAGATATCCCAGTAGGGCATCTCGCCATTTTCAATAGCCTCAGCAACGTTATAGCCGCTAACCAAATCTGGCATGACCATCGCCATGGCCATGCCCGCACCGAGGAATTCATTACCGCCAAAGCGCTTAGTAGCAGTAAAGCCCACGAGGATAGGAAGGAAGGCAAAGGGGGCGGATGCCAGGAGGTTGACCAGCCCGGCAAACCCTTCCCACGAGGGATACATTTCGATGACTGATTGATCCCCAAATAGTCCCGGCGCGGTCAGCACATTATTTAATGCCATCAATAGACCGCCGCCGAGCAGGATTGGGATTAGCGGAACAAAGATATCGGCCAAGACCTTGACCGCACGGGAGAACCAGTTCCCTGATTCCGCGGCAATATCCTTGAGGCGATCGGTGGACACGGCGACGTCCTTGGAAATGGACTTGGTCATTTCCTGAAAGACGATATTGACATCGCCCGGGCCCACGATGACCTGGAACATGCCACCGGCTTCGAAGGTGCCCTTCAGATCTGGATCGTTGTCTAGCGCTGCGGTATCTACCCTGTCCGAATCATCCAAGACCATGCGCAAGCGCGTGGCGCAGTGGGCAAGGGCAATAATATTATCTTCGCCGCCTAATGCCTTGAGGGTGCGGGCGGCGACCTCTTTATGCTCCATGGACCAACCTTTGTTATTTAGGTCACATTAAATGACCGAATGTGATTGACTACTTCCTATTTAAGTCTGTTTGTACCTAAATGTCCACAAAGCAAAAGCTGTCGGCCCTAGTTCCGCAGGGTCTTAGTCCAGCGGCTCCCATGCCTGCCAGGGAGCATCGCCAAAGACCGCGAAAGCCGCGGCGATGCGCCCGCCACCGGCAAAGACTTCTACGGCGCAGCCATCAGCAATCAACCGCATTTCTCCATCGGGGCACGCGATCGGCTCGCCACCATTGAAAGAGATGGTGCCACCGCCTTGCACCACGCGGAACGCTTCGTTGCCAGTGGCATCGACAAGCGCATATGCCCCCTCCCCCGTGACATCAATGGTCGAGCCAAAGCCCTCCCTGCCGCGGGTTTCCGGCAGTGCAGACCACAGCGGTTCTTGGCACAGGTAGTTATCCTCCAGCCACAGCCGCCGCGGAATAGTCAAGGTATGCACCCATCCCTGCGTTGGAGTCTCATCATGAGCGGGCATGCCTATCCAGCCCAGCAGGATGTTTTCCTCGGTTGCCTGCGGCGCATAGAACTGCGTGCCGTGATCCAGCAGGGTAAAGCCGCGCTCAACGTGGAAATTAAGCCCATCCAAGGTCCCGACGACGTAGCCGCAACGGTCCGTCTCATCCTGTGGACAGAAAATGAGCACGTGCTTATCCCCAAAGGTCAGCAGGTTGGGGCACTCCCACATATAGCCACCGGGAAGCTGCGCGGGATCATCAAAAACAAGCTCTCCCTGGAAATCCCACTGCTTTAAATCCCGCGAGTAATACAGCACGATGGTTCCGCGTTCATCTTCCGTTTGCGCACCAATGACCATGCGCCATCCCTCCCCAGCGCGAGAAATATGGGGATCGCGGAAGTGGCCGGTATATCCCTCCGGGGAATCAGCAATAAGCGGGTTAGCGGCATCGCGGACATAAATCCCGCCTTCCGGCCCGGAGGGGTCCATGACCCGCACGCGATTCTGTGAGGGGATGCGGCGCCCGGCTTCTTTCAGGTTTCCGGTATAAAAAAGCCACACGTCAGTGCCGTCAACCACGGCCCCGCCGGAGTAGCACCCATCCTTGTCATAGGGCAGGTCAGGATAGAGCGCATCGGGGTAATGTCGCCACGGAGCGGGCGCGGACACCGTCGTGGTGGCGTGACCCCAGCCAGTCCGCTTGGGCTCGTGCGGAAAGACAGGGTCATGCTGGTAATACGCGTGCAGAATATCGCCATCCACAAAAAGGCCATTGGGGTCATTGAGGCGGCCCAGTGGCGGGGCGAGGTGAAAGTTCGGTCGGTGGTTCATGTCCCCGATACTATGGAACTATGACTATTCATGTGTGCGGCGAAGGCCTCGTGGACTTGGTTCCGGTATCCCCCGGCCGCTTGAATGACCTCACCCCGGCGTTGGGCGGCGGCCCCTTCAACGTGGCCATCGCCGCGGCACGCTTGGGCGCGGACGTGGAGTTCCAATCACGGATTTCTACCGATGGGTTTGGCCAGGAATTATTCCGGCGCCTTGAGGAAGAAGGCGTCGAGACCGCCCACGTGCAG
Source organism: Corynebacterium sp. KPL4015 (assembly GCF_040225725.1). Classification (NCBI taxonomy): domain Bacteria; kingdom Bacillati; phylum Actinomycetota; class Actinomycetes; order Mycobacteriales; family Corynebacteriaceae; genus Corynebacterium; species Corynebacterium sp. KPL4015. The sequence goes on from NZ_JBEHGF010000006.1 coordinate 46,595, forward strand.
CGCGGCGAGGAACCGACCACCCTGGCGGTGACCACCATCGCGGATAACGGCACGGCCTCCTATAACTTTTATGTGGAAGGCACTGCGGATCGCTTCGTTGAACCCAAACTAGTTCCGGCAGATATTGCCTGCTTCGGCACCGTTTCCTTGGCCTTGGAGCCGGGTGCTTCCCGCTACGCGCAGCTGCTCAAGGACTTCGCCGCACAGGGAACGCTCGTGGCCCTAGATCCCAATATCCGGCCCTTTTATGCCACCGAGGCGCATAAGAAATTCCTGACGGATTTGCTGCCTCACATCTCGGTGCTGAAGTTATCGGATGAAGAGGTGGACTTTTTAGGCGAAGACTTCACCCACCAGGTACCCATCGTGGTCACCACCCGCGGCGGCGATGGAATTAGCGTCAGGGCTGGGGATATTTCCCTCGACGTTCCCGCAGCCGCGGTTGAGGTCACCGATACCATCGGCGCCGGCGACACCATCATGGCAGCCCTTTTGACGCAACTGGATGAACGCGACCTCGATGCGGACAAGGCCGCAGCACTAAGCGCCGAACAGTGGCGCGATATCCTCCACTTCGCCGCCACCGCGGCCGGCATCACCGTCTCCCGCACCGGCGCCAATCCCCCACTGCGCAAGGAAGTAGAGTCTGCCCTATGAGCTACACCAAGCGCACGATGTGGATACACCTGGGGTTATTCCTCTTAGCGTTCCTCGCCTTCATCCTCCCCGTTGTCGTCGGCACCGCAGCCCTGCTCCCGCTGTGGCTCTCGGGTGGATTAAGCATCGCCCTGGCAGCGGCCGCGCTTATCGATGCCGCCTTTAAGTTCTTCGCTCCCGCTTCCCCACGCAGTCTCAAGCTGCTCTCCGGAATCGCCGGCATCGTGCTGCTGGTGGGCTGGGGAATCTGGATCTACATCTACGGCAATATGGCGGAGGTAGGCACGGGAACCTACCGCATTGGCAATTTCCTCCTCAGCGTCGGCTGCGTGCTCAGCCTCTTCATCATCGCGATTTCGGTTTTGGATATCCGCCGGTTGGCGCGGCAGTAGCCGATCTGAGCAACACGCTCCCCGCGCTTAGCGGGGGAGCGCTTACTTGTCGCTGGGGAGGACGCGGCGAGGGACGATAATGGGGGCATCACCAAGCGGGTCGTCCCAGGCTTCCGCCTCGATGCCATAGGCCTGCGCCAAGACCTTGGGGGCCAGCGCTTGCTTAGGTGCGCCGCGCGCGATGATATCGCCGACCTTCATCACCACCATGGAATCGGAGTAGTGGCCCGCGAGCATGAGATCGTGCAGGACCACAACCACCGTTTTGCCGGCGCGCGCCTGTGTTCGAGCCAGCTCCAGCATGCTCATGGCGTGGGCGGGGTCGAGGAAGGTCGTGGGTTCATCGAGAAGCAGCACCGGCGTATCTTGCGCCAACGCTAGCGCTAGCCAGACGCGCTGGCGCTGCCCACCCGATAGGGAGGCGATATCTCGATCGAGGAAGTCCACAATCTCCGTGGCTTCGCAGGCCTGGGCGATGATTTCTCGGTCCATAGGAGAAAGGCCGCGCATCCTGCCCTGATAGGGGTGACGCCCGCGCGCGACCAACTCGCCCACCCGCAATCCATCGGGGGCCACGGGGTGCTGTGGCAGCAGCGCCACCTGCTGCGCGGCTTCCTTCGCGTTCATCGCATGCAGGTCGACGTCCCCGACCATAACGCTGCCCTGCCGCGGGGCCAGGATTTTAGACAGCGTCTTGAGCAGCGTGGACTTGCCGCAGCCATTGGGCCCGATGAGCGTGGTGACCTCACCGGCGCGTGCATGCAGATCGACGCCGGCGAGGATATCCTCGCCGTCCTTATATCCCGCATGGACGCCGGTGGCCTGGAGGTTGCACCGGCGCTTCGAACGCGTGGGCTGATTATCCGTCATATCTTTTCCTTCATCCACGTACGAGTGTGTAGCACTTTGTGGTTGGCTCGTTTGTCTGATCCTCGCTGTGGCGCGCCACAGCGTTTAGGTGCGCCGGGCCGCATTCCACACCAATACCACCAGGGCGCAGCCGCCGATGACCGAGGAGACCGCACCCACCGGGGCGTTGACCGGAATCGCGCCGGCGATAACGGCGCACACGGTCAGCAGCGCCGCGCCCGCGGCTGCCGATGCCACCGGCGATGGCGTGGGTGTGCGCGCCACCATCCGCGCCAGGTGCGGGGCTAACAGGGCGATAAATCCAATGGGACCAACCACCGAGACCACCACGGCGCAGATACCGGTCGCCGCGATGAGCAGCAGGGCGCGCTGGCGGGAGATATTCACGCCCAGGGTGGTCGCAGAAGAATCATCGTGGGCAAGCAGCGGCAGCTCCCGCGCACACCAGATGCCTATGGCGAGAAACGGCGCTAATGCCACGAGTAAGGGCACGATGACCTCCATGCGCACAAACCCGGTCGAGCCCGCCAGCCACGTTTGCGCCTCGGCCGCGCGCTGGATCTGCGCGCTGCGCATCAAATACGCCACGACGGCTTGAAACATCAGCGATAAGGCAATGCCGACGATGACGATGCGGTTGCTCGTGCCGATGCCACCCAGGACGGCGAGGAGGATGACGACGAGGAGGGCACCGGTCATCGCCAAGCATGCCCGCCACCAGAAGTCCGGGATGCCGTCTGCGAAACCGGGGCGCGAATGCACGGTGCCCAGCACTACCAGGACCGATGCGCCGCCGGTCACGCCCAGGATATCTGGCGATGCCAGCGGGTTGCGGGCCATGGTCTGCGTCCATGAACCGGCCACGCCGAGGGCGGCGCCGACGATGACGGTGGCGATGGCAACAGGCAGGCGTAAGTCCCAGACCACCCTGATGTGGCTCTCGCTGCCGCCGCCGGTGAGCACATCGAGGACCTGCCGCGGGCTCAACTCCAAAGGCCCTTGCCCCAGCAACACCAGGTAGGCGCCAAAGGCGATAAGGCCGAATACCAGCGTCGATGCGAGCACGCGGACGTGCCTGCGACGCTGCTGCGCTTGCAGGGTACTGCTTATTGTTGTCATGCGTTATCGCCCCCACGCTCTGCCCACGCCGCGGTGAGCGCCCCAAATGAGGAAGGGCGCGCCCACGATGGCAAGCACGATGGACATCTCTAGCTCCGAGTTACCCACAATGAGGCGGCCGATGATGTCGGCGGCAAGCACGGCGCAACTGCCCAGGAGCGCGGAGGGCAGGATCATCGTGGCAACGCTGGGGCCAACCACCCGCCGCACGATGTGGGGAATGGCGAAGCCAACGAAGGCGATGGGACCCGTTGCCGCCGTTGCGCTGCCGGCTAGTACCACGACGCTCAGCGCCGCGCCCACCCGCGCGGTGGTGGGGGATCCGCCCAAGGCGAGCGAGGACTCCTCCCCCATGGCCAAAAGGTCAAGCGGCCTGGCCGCCATCGCCGCGCACGCTAGGCCAATGAGCAGGCCTATGCCCGCGATGGTGACGTCTTCTGGGCCGCGCCCGAAGGTTGAGCCGATGGTCCAGCGCCGCATGCTATCGAGGACGTCCGTGGAATACAGGCCGATGATCACCGCTCCCGATCCCAGAGCGGCGGAGACGCCAGCGCCGACCAGAATGAGCGTTAGCGGATCCTGAAACCGCCGGGAGACGGCCAGGACCAGCAGCGTGGTAATGCCCGCGCCGACAAGCGCGAGGGAGGTGCGCATGCCGGTGGTGGTAGCAATGCCAATGGCCGTGCCTAGGGCAACGAAGAACGACGCGCCTGCGGTAATGCCGATAAATCCGGGGTCCGCTAGCGGGTTCCTGGTCCACGATTGCGCCAAGACACCGGCGACGGCAAGGGCCGCGCCGGCGAAATAGGCCAAGAAGGTGCGCGGCATGCGCAGGTTCCACACGATATCGCGGATATCCTGCTCCCCCGCTCCGCGTAGCGCGGCGATGACCTCATCGGGCGGAATCGAACGCGAACCTAGCACCAAGGACGCCACCGCCAGCACGAGGCTGGCGAGGATGAGGGCAACGAGGAACGTCTTGCGACCCTTTCCCCGCGTCATCACCGGTGTGGCTGTGTGGCTTTCCGTTGTGGACCCCGTCTGGATTTTCTGGCCGCCTTGCGTGGTTGCTGACAATTACAGCTTCTCTTCAAACTTATCCATTGCCCACGGAATGGTCACTGGGTTCGGCATGCTCATGGCGTTGCCGGTATCCGTGTCCAGGTAGCGCACGCGCCCATCCTTGACAATATCCAGGCCCTGGAAGGTCTTATCCTTCTTCAAGACATCCGCGGAGCCGTTGTAGTCCAAGACGAAGAGGTGATCAACCTGGTTGAGCTTCGCGTAGTTTTCCGGGGCAATGTCAACGAAGAAGCTGCTGCCATCGCCCTGCAGCTCATCCGGGATCTCCATGCCTAGATCCTCGATGAACTGTCCGCGCCCGTCCTCATCGGTGTACAGGCCAATCTTGCCGTCATAAGGCATGACGATGGCCGCGGACTTGCCCTGCAATTCGGTGTGCTCGCGGCGGAATTCCTCGAAGGCCTTCTCGGTATCAGCGATAAGCTTATCGCCTTCGTCTTCCTTGTCAACGGCGTCCGCGATGGCCTCTACCTGGTCTTCCCAGGGAACCTGCCAGTCTTCATACTCATCCGGCTTGACGGTGGTCGGCGCGATCTCTTCCAAGGATTCCTTCGTGCGCGCATCCACTGCCTGGTTCACCGCAATGATCTTGGTGGGGTCTGCAGCGGTGATCTGCTCAAAGGTCTCCGCGGTAAAGCCCGTTGCGGTGTTGTAGATGACCTCCGGCTTTGCATCGCCCAGAAGCTTCTTTGCCCACGGGCCAACGCCGGAAGGATCGCCATCGCCCTCAGCGCCCCACGGCGCCACCGTCACGGGAGTAATACCCAGGGCGAGCAGCGTATCGGCATCACCCAAGCCCAGGCTAGCCACCCGCTCCTCGCTGGCTGCATCGGTGGACTGCGTGCTCTCATCGCCCTCACCGCGCGAGCAACCGGCTAATGCGACGGCTCCGACGGACAGCAGTGCCACAACACCCATGGTACGGCGCCCAAAAATCTTCATGAGGCTAGCCCTTTCAATCAAGGAGGAAAATAACGTTGCTCATCTTAGACGCCGGCCCAGTGCCTAGGCAAGGCTTAGCTTTGCAGGAGTATGTTGGGTGCATGAACTCCTCCCTACAATCGTCGCCGATGCCTGAACACCAACTGATTCCCGTTACCTTGGCCGCCAATAAACAGATCCGCCCGCGCCTGCACCGTTTGACGTTTCACGCCGAGGTCTTCCGGACGTATCAGCTCGTCGGCCCTGATGAATTCTTTGGCCTCGTCATGCCGCAAGCCGGGCAAGAATTCTCACCCTTCCCCGTCGACGGGGTCAATATCCGGGCAGCCGTTGCCGCTATAGGCGAAGAAACTAGGCCCGATCTGCGCTGGTACACCATTCGCGCGCTCCACCCTGAGGACGCCACAGTCGATGTCGACGTGGTGACCCACGGCGATTCCGGGCCCGGCTCGCGATGGATTCGGAACGCGCAGCCCGGCGATACAGCGGGGTTCTTTACCTGCAACGAGCTGTGGCAGCCAACCGAAGCACCACAACTATTGGTCGCCGATGCCTCCGCACTGCCGGCCCTGCGACATATCCTCGCCCACCAAGAGGGCCATGACCCGGCGATGCTCGCCCGTACTGACGTTATGGCCGTGGTAACTAGCGATGACGAGGTAGAGCCTGGGCTCGCGGCCAGGTGGGAGGCGAGCGTACGCAGCCTTCGCGTGATTCGCACCGAGCCGCACCAGGAAGCGGAATCTGTTGTTGCCGCGCTGAAAGCAGATTATGCCGGTGCGCCGGCACCAGGCTACGTGTGGGTTTCCGGCGAAGGGGACTTGGCGAAGAAGGTTCGGGGCCTCGCGGTGAAAGACTGGGGCCTTTCTTCAGACGACGTCACCTGGGTGCCCTACTGGTTCTATGGAAGAGCCCGGCCTTAAGGGCTCTAAAACAGCGAAGGGCCCCTGTATCGAACCAAATGGTCCGGTACAGGGGCTGCGCTGGCTAGGGTTTACTTAGCCTTCTCGATGATCTTTACGAGACGGAAGTGCTTGTCCTTGGACAGCGGGCGGGTCTCAGTGATACGTACGAGATCGCCTACGCCTGCGGTTTCTTCCTCATCGTGCGCCTTAACCTTCTTGTTAGAGCGCATGATCTTGCCGTACAGAGCGTGCTGCTTGCGGTCTTCCAACTCGACGACGATGGTCTTGGACATCTTGTCCGAGACGACGTAGCCGGTGCGGACCTTAGGAGCACCCTTGACCTTCTCCTTCTTCGGAGTTGGTCCCTTCTTGGATTCAGTCACGTTAGCCTCACTCATGATTAAGCCTCAGCTCCCGGAGCGACAGACAGGCCCAGCTCGCGCTCGCGCAGAACGGTGTAGATGCGGGCAATGTCGCGCTTAACCGTGCCGATGCGGCGGTTGTTGGTCAGCTGGCCGGTGGCCTTCTGGAAACGAAGGTTGAACAGTTCTTCCTTCGCATCCTTCAGACGGGTTTCCAGCTCTGCGTTGTCGAGCTCACGGAACTCGTGGGCGGGGGTACCGGTTGCCATTAGAACTGGTCCTCCTTCTTGATGATGCGGACCTTGCAAGGAAGCTTCTGGCCAGCGCGGCGCAGAGCCTCGATTGCAACAGCCTCAGTTGGGTAGCTCATCTCGAAAAGTACGCGGCCAGGCTTCACGTTAGCCACCCACTTCTCAACCGGGCCCTTACCGGAACCCATACGAACACCGAGTGGCTTCTGGGTCAACGGACGGTCCGGGAAGATGTTGATCCACACCTTGCCACCACGCTTAACGTGGCGGTTGATGGCAATACGTGCGGCCTCAATCTGACGGTTGGTGATGTACGCAGGCTCCAGTGCCTGGATTGCGTAATCGCCGAAGTTAATGCGGTTTCCGCCCTTGGACACGCCACGACGGCTCGGGCGGTGCTGACGGCGGTACTTAACACGCTTAGGAATCAGCATGGATTAGCCCTCCTGCTTCTGCTGTGCACGCTGGCGGCGCTGGCCACCGCGGCGGGAGCGACCATTGCGGTCACCGCGGCCACGGCCCTGTGCCGGAGCGTTCAGTTCGGACTCGCGTACGCCACCGACGACGTCACCCTTGTAGATCCACACCTTGATGCCGATGCGGCCGAAGGTGGTGTGGGCCTCTGCGGTGCCGTAGTCGATCTCGGCGCGAAGAGTGTGCAGCGGAACGCGGCCCTCGTGGTAGCGCTCGACGCGGGACATTTCTGCACCGCCCAAGCGGCCGGACAGCAAAATCTTGATGCCCTTAACCTGTGGCTGGCGCATAGCGGACTGGATAGCCTTGCGCATTGCACGACGGAATGCGACGCGGTTAACCAGCTGCTCCGCGATGGAGTGAGCAACCAGGGTTGCGTTTGCGTCTACCTGCTTGACCTCGAGGATGTTGAGGGCAACCATCTTGCCGGTGAGCTTTTCCAACTCGCGGCGGATGCGGTCAGCCTCAGCACCACGGCGGCCAATCACGATGCCCGGACGGGCGGTGTGAATGTCCACGCGGACGCGGTCACGGGTGCGCTCGATAACGATGTCGGCGATGCCGGCGCGCTCGAGGCCCTTGTTGAGGTAGTTACGAATCTTGATGTCTTCGGCTACGTAGTTCGCGTAGTCCTTATCCGCGAACCAGTGGGTCTTCCAGTCGGAAGTGATGCCCAAACGTAGGCCGTGAGGATGGATCTTCTGGCCCATTACTTGGCCCCTTCCTGCTGGCTTTCGACAACCACGGTGATGTGGCTGGTGCGCTTACGAATCATGAATGCACGACCCTGTGCACGCGGCTGGAAACGACGCATGGTCGGCCCCTCGTTGGCGTATGCCTCGGAGATGACCAGGGTGCGTGGGTCGAGGCCGAAGTTGTTCTCAGCGTTAGCGGCTGCGGAAGCAACGACCTTTGCAACTGGCTTGGAAGCACCCTGCGGTGCGTACTTCAGGATTGCCAAAGCTTCGCTTACGGACTTGCCGCGGACCAGATCGAGCACACGACGTGCCTTCATCGGGGTAACGCGGACGTAGCGGGCCGTGGCGGATGCGGAGGTGATGGTCTCACTCATCGCTTATCGACGTCCCTTCTTGTCATCCTTGACGTGACCCTTAAAGGTCTTGGTTGGTGCAAACTCGCCCAACTTGTGGCCGACCATGGAGTCCTCGATGAAGACCGGCACATGCTTGCGGCCGTCGTGGACGGCGAAGGTGTGTCCGATGAAATCGGGGAGAATGGTCGAGCGGCGAGACCAGGTCTTGATGACCTGCTTGGTGCCTGCATCGTTTTGAGCATCCACCTTGTTGAGGAGGTGCTCATCGACGAACGGGCCTTTCTTAAGGCTGCGTGGCATTGTTTACCTCCTCTTAGCGCTTCTTGTTCGGGCGACGACGGCGCACGATCATGTTGTTGGAGTAACGGTTCGGGTTGCGGGTGCGACCCTCCTTGTGACCCCATGGGGACACTGGGTGGCGACCACCGGAGGTCTTACCCTCACCACCACCGTGTGGGTGGTCAACCGGGTTCATAACCACACCACGGACGGTCGGGCGAACGCCCTTCCAACGCATGCGGCCGGCCTTGCCCCAGCGGATGTTCATCTGCTCGGCGTTGCCAACTTCACCAACCGTTGCGCGGCAACGGATGTCCACGCGGCGGATTTCAGAAGACGGCATACGCAGAACGGCGTACTTGCCTTCCTTACCCAGCAGCTGGATGGAAGCACCAGCAGAGCGAGCCAGCTTAGCGCCAGCGCCCGGCTTGAGCTCAACAGCGTGGATGGTCGAACCGGTCGGGATGTTGCGCAGCGGCAGGTTGTTGCCCACCTTGATATCTGCGTTCGGGCCGGACTCGACAACAGCACCCTGCTTCAGGCCCTTCGGCGCGATGATGTAGCGCTTCTCGCCATCTACGTAGTGCAGCAATGCAATGTTTGCGGTGCGGTTCGGGTCGTACTCGATGTGAGCGACCTTTGCCGGAATGCCGTCCTTGTCGTTACGACGGAAGTCGATCAGACGGTAACGGCGCTTGTGGCCACCGCCAATGTGGCGGGTGGTGATGCGGCCGTAGTTATTACGACCACCGGTTTTGCTCAGCGGGCGCAGCAGGGACTTCTCCGGAGTCGAGCGAGTGATCTCGTCGAACTCAGATACGGAGGATGCGCGGCGACCCGGAGTTGTCGGCTTGTACTTACGAATAGCCATAATTCTTCCTTTTCCTTTCGGCTCTCCGGTGGCGCTTAAGCGCCTGCGCCGAAGACGTCGATGGAGTCGCTGCCTTCACGGAGCGTCACGTATGCGCGCTTGGTGGACTTACGCTGACCGAAACCGGTGCGGGTGCGCTTACGCTTACCTGCACGGTTTACGGTATTCACGGAGTCGACCTTCACGTCAAAGATCTGCTCGACGGCATCTTTAATCTGGGACTTGTTGGAGTCTGGGGAGACGAAGAACGTGTAGACGTTCTGCTCCATCAGACCATAGGACTTCTCAGATACAACCGGGGCGATGATGACATCGCGCGGGTTAGAAATCTTAGCCATTAGTTCTCCTCCTTATCCGCGCCGATAGCGCGAGTGATGAAGGTGTGTAGCGCCTCAACGGAGAACACAACGTCATCGGAGTAGAGAACGTCGTAGGTGTTGAGCTGACCGGCGTCCAAGATCTGAACGTTCGGCAGGTTATTAGCGCTACGACGGGCGTTGATGTCCTCGCGGCCGATAACCAGCAGCACGTTGTCGCGCTCGGTCAGGGACTCGAGGAAAGCCTTGGCCGCCTTGGTGGACGGCTTCTGGCCTGGAACCAACTCTTCGATGACATGGATGCGCTCGTTGCGAGCACGGTCAGACAACGCACCGAAGAGAGCAGCCTTGATCATCTTCTTAGGGGTGCGCTGTGCGTAGCTACGTGGCTGCGGGCCGTGGACGGTGCCACCGCCGGTGTAGTGCGGCGCACGGATGGAACCCTGGCGCGCACGACCGGTGCCCTTCTGGCGGAAAGGCTTGCGACCACCACCGCGGACAGCGCCGCGGGTCTTGGTGGCGTGGGTGCCCTGACGAGCAGCAGCAAGCTGTGCGTTGACAACCTGGTGCATCAAAGCAACGGATGCCTCGGTGTCAAAGATTTCAGCCGGCAGGTCCACGGAGCCATTGGTCTTACCTTCGGAGGTGTGGACGTCTAGCTTGAGGTTGCTCATGCGTGTGCACCGCCCTTCACTGCGGTCTTAACGGTGACGAGGCCACCGCGCGCACCAGGGATAGCACCCTTGATGAGCAGCAGGTTGGACTCGACATCGACTTTCTGAATCTTCAGGTTTTGGGTCGTCACGCGGTCGTGGCCCATGCGGCCAGCCATGCGCTTGCCCTTGAAGACGCGGCCCGGGGTAGCAGCGCCACCGATACCACCAACGCGGCGGTGAGCGGCCTGGTTACCGTGAGCTGCGCCCTGACCCTGGAAGCCGTGGCGCTTCATAGCACCAGCGTAGCCGTGGCCCTTGGTCTGGCCGGTGACGTCAACGAAGGTGATGTCTTCGAAGATGTCTACCTTGACCTCTTGGCCAACCTCGTATGCGGAGGTGTCATCCATGCGGATTTCCGCAACGTGACGACGTGGGGTTACGCCAGCCTTCTTGAAGTGACCACCCTCAGGCTTGTTTGCCTTGCGTGGGTCAATCTCGCCAAAGGCGATTTGGATGGCACTGTAGCCATCGGTTTCGGGGGTGCGAATCTGGGTGACAACGCATGGCCCTGCTTCAACGACGGTAACCGGAACAACGCGGTTGTCATCGTCGAAGACCTGGGTCATGCCGAGCTTCTTGCCCAGAATGCCCTTGATCTCGTTTTCACTCATTATTAGTTCTCCACCAAAGTCGCTTACTGGATGTTCACGTCGACGCTTGCCGGAAGATCGATGCGCATCAAAGCATCAACGGTCTTCGGGGTCGGGTCGAGAATATCGATCAGGCGCTTGTGCGTGCGCATTTCGAAGTGCTCGCGAGAGTCCTTGTACTTGTGCGGAGAACGAATAACTGCGTACACGTTCTTCTCGGTTGGGAGCGGCACTGGGCCAACTACACGAGCACCCGTACGGGTAACGGTCTCGACGATCTTCTTTGCAGAAGCGTCGATTGCCTCGTGGTCATAGGCCTTCAGCCGAATGCGGATCTTTTGTCCCGCCACGCTTATCCTCTTCCTCGCTTCCCCACTTTCACATTCCCGGCGTTTCCGGGGCGTGAAGCGGTGGGAAATTGCTTCTCGATTTCTCTATAACGTTGTCCGGGCCTGGGGCCTGACACAACGCCAGTGGTCTGACTGTCATGACAACCAAGAGATACAGCACATGGCAAATGCCAGTCTGCAGTGCTCCTGACGGGGTACAAGACCCGTAGTCAAAGTATTGTGAAGAGGACGGTTTTCACGCATTACACGTGGAGAGTGTCCTATTCGCTAACTGCCGCTGTTTATTTGCCATGCCCCTTCTCCGGTCCATCGTCTCGGGGTGCCTCTGCTCTAGCGCGGACCTAGCCCGATCGGATGACCTTCCAGTCTGTGTTTCAGGAAAGCCCTGAGTCACGGTGACAACGAAGGTGTCATGTTCGCTTTACCAGCTCAGCGTCTCCCCGATGCGCACCGTATTTAAGACGGTCCGTTATCGGTTCGCGCTGCCCTGTTAAAGCAACCTAAGTATTTAAGCACGATGGGCTGGTGTTTTTCAAACCAACCTGGCAATAGTGCCAATAATCACGTTTTGGTAAATATTGTTGTCACAGACCCCACTTCAGCTTGGGCGGTAGGTATGCTCAAGGAAGGATTTTGAACCGTTGGTTCTTGGTCCTTCAATTTCGTATTGCGACCATGCAAGTCAATATTTAGGGAAAGGCCTTAAAGACGATGTCTGAGAACAACACTCCTGCAAAGCACTCTGAGAACAACGTTGCCGCTTCTGAAGAGCGCGAGGTAAACAACAACCTGGAGACTCAGTACGGCACCACCACCATTGATGACGTCGTTGTTTCCAAGATCGCCGGCATTGCAGCCCGCGAGGTTTCCGGCGTTGACTCCCTCGGTGGCGGCGGCGCTCGCATGATGGGCACCATCCGCGAGTCCTTCGGTGCATCCGAGGACGTACGCCAGGGTGTTGACGTAGAGGTAGAAAACGGCTCCGCAAAGATCGAGATTGCCATCACCGCTGAGTACGGTGTTGCTATCCACGAGCTGGCTGAGGCAATCCGCCGCAACATCATGAACGCTGTCGAGCGCATGACCGGCCTGACCGTAGAGCGCGTTGACGTTGTTGTTCACAACGTCAAGCTGCCGAAGGAAGACTCCGAGTCTGAGGAGCAGGCTGCACTGAACCAGGGCCAGGCATAAGAACAATGCCTGAACCCCGAGCACAATTTGAGCTCGAGGTAAGCCACGCTCACGCAATTGCGGAAGCGGTGCAAAAGCTCAACGGTGTCGCGGGCCTTGACGGCGGATCCTACGGCTCGGTGAGCCTACTCTTCCCGGGCGAAAGGGTTACCGGCATGCGCCGGCCCGATCCCCGCGACGATCGCCACCTGCAAATCAACGTCCGTGTTGATATCAGTGCGCAGCCTGATCTGTACCGCCTAGCGGAAGAAATCCGCTCGGCAGCCCGCAAGGCATGTACGGAGCTAGAACGCGTCGACGTTGAGTTTTCTGACGCCGTAGATGGCTTATCCGCTGCTCCCTCGAAGGATTAGATATGAAAAATTACACCACATTGGGCATTGTTATCGGCCTGCTACTTGCCTTCTTTTTGTACTTAGGTTGGGGTTGGACGCTGCTCGCCGTGCTGCTTGCTGCCGTCGGTGGCCTCTTGGGTTCCCACTTTGATGGCCGGATCGACCTCAGCGCCGTGTGGAATGGCCTCATTGGCAAGGAGAAAGGCCAAGGCTAATGTCAGAAGGTTCCACTCAGGGCCACACGCGTTTCTCGCTGCGGACCATGGAACGAATCGTGACCGCCGCAATTGCTAGCGTGCCTGGCACAAAAGATTTAGATGCCAAGCTTGCTGGCATTGGCGGACGCGGTTATCCACGGGTTTCGGTACAGATGGATCCAGAGCGTGAGGTCGCCGCCGTGAGCGCGACCATCGCTGTGGTGTGGCCATCTCCGGTTACCGCAGTCGCGGAAAGTACGCGTGCCGCCATTTCAGAGGCTATTGCTGCCCATACCGGCTATTCCACCACCCGCGTTAATGTCACCGTCGGTGAATCGATTCCGGGTACTCGCGTTACCGCAGAACAGCTTGCGCAGCGTCCTGCCGCTTCAGCTTTTACCCCTGAGGTCACACCTTCTACCGTGACCCAGCCTGTTACTCAGGACTCGGTCGAAGTGCGAAGCATCGAGACTCCGGAAGAAGCCGCAGTCCGCAATGTCGACACCCCGCAAGAGGCGGAAATCCGCGAAATTTCTTCTGGAAAGGAAGTTGCGGTTCGCGGAGTATCGGTGCCCTCTGGTGACACGCCAGTGCGCTCCGTCGATACGCCGCGGGAGGCACCGGTGCGCAGTATTTCCGCTGATCTTCCGGACCATCAGCTGCTAGAAATTAGCGCTCCAGAAGATCACGAACTACGCCGTATCGTCGAACCGCGCCCAGAGCACGTACGAAGCGTTCGCGCTCCGCGCCCTGGCAGGTTGCTTCCGAGCGGACAGGTACGCCCCTTTGTCAAAAAGGCAAAGGTCTCTGTCCCCCGTCCGCAGCCTTTGCGCAAAATCGAGATCGACAATACTGAACAGAAAAAGCGCGTTCGCGTTGCCCGCCCGGCTCCCCTTCGTAAAGTGCAGCCGCCGCGCCCGCAGCCACTGCGCAAGATCGAGATCGATAATTCCCGTAGCGAGCAGCGCGTGCGAACCGCTAGACCCGCGTCACTGCGCAAGGTTCAGGCCCCGCGCCAGGAATCGCTAAAGCGCATCGAGGTATCGCCAGCTAGCCAGCGCCCGTTGCACGTCTATGCGCCACGGCCCGAGCCGCTGCGTGCTATTTCCATTACCCCGTACCACGAGCAAGGAGGCAATAATGGCTGAAATGAATTTGCCTGAGCATTTCGGGCAGCAGCCCAAGGCGTCTCCTGCAGTTCGCACGTGGACCGTAATCCTGGGTTTTGTGCTGCTTGTCATTGGCGTTGTGGGGGTACGCGAAACCTGGCTTGTCGGCGCGGACGCTAATGCCCAATCGTGGGTCCAGCCGGTCCTCGATCTTATTGCCACCGAGCAATTAGAGACGTGGATGATCTGGGCGGGCGTGGGTTCCATCGTGGTTGGTCTCATCTTTGTATTCGCTGCGGTAAAGACCCGTCGCAATACCCACACTCAGATCACTTCTGAGTCCGCTTCCATGTGGATGCGGCCAGTTGATGTCGCACGATTGAGCTCTGCTGCAGCACGCCGTGTTCCGGGAGTCGCTTCCGCGCAGACTTCGGCTGATACCAAGAGCGCGAAGGTCACCGTCAATGGCGATGAGCAAGACTCCGATTTGCCTGGGCGCGTGGAAAAGGCTGTCAACAGCGCTTTAGAGGTCCTTGCAGACCCACCAAAGGTCACCGTAGCCGTAGAGAAGATTCCGGAGATGGATAATCATGTCTAAAAAGCTTGCTACCTTTGACCGAATCCTCCTCGGCCTGCTCGGAATTATCCTCATCGCGCTAGGCGTATGGCCAATCCTCATTAACTTCAATGTGGAATTTGCTGAGTACTTGGCCGAGTGGGTAGACCACGATACGTGGCGCACTTTAAGCGAAAATAGTTGGTGGGTCTGGGTCTTGGCTGGTGCCTCTGCCCTGCTGCTCATCATTGGCTTGTGGCTCATCGTCGTGAACCTGCGTCACCGCCGGTTTAATAATGTGGACTCCGCAGCCTCCAATGAACAAGGCGCAATCTCTGCATCCATGAACGCCATCGCCACCGCGGTGGCCAAGGATCTGGACTCGCGAGATGGTGTGGAACGCGTGGACCGCTTGGTTGCGTACGACCGCGCCCGCCCAACGCTGCAGTACACGGTGGTTGCTAACCCAGATACGCCGCTGGAGCGCTTGACCAACGCTGTGGAAACTAATGAACGCGACTTCCGTGAGGCATTCCCGAATGCTGACCTGGATACCAGCTATAAGCTGCACTTCACCAAGGTTAAGCCGATGAAGGATTTAGCTGAATAAGGGGTTTGGGGTCTCTGCAGCAAGGACCTCAACCACCTTACCGAGCCGCGCATAATCGCCGCCCTCGAGGAGTACTTTCAGCTCCTCGCCAGGGCGGCATTTTTCTATCCTTTTCCACGCATAATCGTGGGCCACCACCCGCCGATTTCCCTTATGAAAGAGATGCAATCCGTGGTCTAGAACTGCAATCTCGTCCTCGAATCGAAGAACATAGACAAAGTCTCCCAACTCGTAGCGTTTAAGACCGCTGAGTTCTGGTAGCTGTTCAGACAGACGCATGATACTGGAGACGATTCCAAGGCGGTGTTCAAAGCCCTCAGTATCCGTAACCACGAAGGGCCGGCCAGGCCCTGTTGGCCTAATCGCACTATATGCCCACACAACCGGCTGTGTATTCGCGCGGCGAACAATGATGCGGGAGGCATCGGCGGTGATGCGGCAGGTGGGGGCATCGCTAAGCACGAGCCACTCACCTGTGCCCACGCGACCATCCTCAAGGGGCAATAACGGCGGATGAACTTCGGCCTGTCGCTCCAACTCAGCGACCAACTCCGCGTCGCTCACGCCCCAGCCGATGCCCCGGTTGGCCAATAAGGCAAAAAGCGTAGGCAGGCTCAAATCGGGTTGCCCCTCCCACGCCTTGCGCAGCGCTGCCAAGGTCGGGTCAATGCGAGTGGGATCTTCCATAAGCAACTAGCCTACCGAGCCCTTCCGCCCTAATACAGCCGCGGAGGATCACCCCACTCGGGCTGATTGGTTACCCCCGTTGTCACTTATTTTCAGTTAATCGTGTCTTATAACTGTTGAACAATTTAGGTTTTTAAATCTGCAGCTGAATCCCATTTTTCTTTTTAGCGCCTTAAGTGTCTACACTGAAAAAATACCTATTGGTTGATTGGCGATGTACATCACGGGGCTATGTGAATTGTGCCCTTGCTTATATCTTATTAGATTGGTCACATACAACGACTCCATCGTTGGCTTCATATTTATTCGCACTGTTTCCTGCTTAACCGCGCACGGAGAATTTCCCCATGACAAAGTATTTGATCAAAAAGATCTTGGGCTGGTTACTCATGATCTTTTTAGCCACTAACTTGGCTTATTTCTTGGCAGCCTCGTTTTTGGACCCGCGTTCGAACTACACCGAGCGCCGTCCACCACTTTCAGATGAGGAAATCAATAACCTCCTCGAGCCCTATAACCTCAGCCCAGAAACCCCACTTTTGGAGCGCTGGTGGACCTAGCTGACCAACATCATCACGAAGTGGGATTGGGGTCAGTCTCCGGTAGGTGAGATGGTGAACGAGGAGATCAGCTACCGCATTTGGGTGTCCGCGCAGCTACTCTTGCTTGCGACCATCCTGTCCATCGTTATTGGTGTAGCGGTTGGTGTATACACCGCCTCCCGCCAGTACAAGACCGGTGACCGCGTGTGGCAGGGAATTTCCATCATTGCGATGAATACCCACGTGGTTGTTGCTTCCATCGCCGTCGTGTGGGTCGCGCTGGAAATCAACGATCTGACCGGCAAAAAGATCTTCTACGTCGTCGGTTCCAAGTCCCTAGGGGTCGAGGGATTCTTCCCCAAGCTCCTAGATTCCGCACAGCACCTCGTCCTGCCCACGATTTCCCTGGTGATCATCAGCTACGCCAGCTACCACATGACCCAGCGCACGCTATTGCTCGATAACCTCGATGCGGATTATGTCCGCACCTCACGCGCAAAGGGACTTACCCGCCAGCAGGCCATCCGCAAGCACGCACTGCGCACCTCCATCATCCCGGTGGCCACCTCCGTCGCATTCTCCGTACCCGGCATTTTCACCGGTGCCGTGATGACGGAGCGCATCTTCGGCTGGAACGGTATGGGCCAGTACTTCATCCAGACCATTAGTAAGAACGACATCAATGGCGCGGTAGCCGTAGCGGCATTCGGCGCCGCGATGACGGCCGTGTCCGCCGTCCTGGCAGACCTCGTTGTTGTCGCCTTGGATCCACGAGTAAGGGTGAGCTAAATGACAAATCCCAAAGAACCAAAGATGTCCAAGAAACAGCCCCGTGGCGAGGTTTCTACGCGCACCGAGGTCGTCTCCGAGGATCCTTTAAGCAATGAGGAAGCCGAGCGCATGGCCACGCTGCCGGAGGTCCCCCGCGGTACTTCCCGGTACAAGCTGTATATTCGCCGCTTCTTCCGCAACAAGCTAGCCACCGTTGGCGTCATCATCCTGGGCTTTCTCATCTTTGCCGCCCTTTTTGGCAATTTCTTTGCCCAGTGGGACTACACGGAACCGGACTTCCTCGCCCTATCTGAGCCACCGAGCCCCGAGCATTGGTTTGGTACCAACGATTCCGGCAATGACCTCTATGCCCAAACCATCCACGGCCTGGGCAGGTCCCTGACCATTGCAATCGTGGTGTCCTTCGCCACGCTGGTCATTTCGGCCTTCGTCGGCTGCGCCGCAGCCCTGTGGGGCGGATTTGCAGAAAAGGCCGTCCTCGCGGTTATCCACTTCCTGCTTTCCATCCCAACCTTCCTGCTCATCGCCCTTGTGGTGGCAGACTCCGGCGGTGACTGGAAGCTTCTGATGGTCGTCCTTATCGCCTTCGGCTGGATGTACCAGGCCCGCGTGATTTGGTCCCTAGCACTTACCGTCCGCGAGCAGGACTATGTCCGCGCTGCAAGCTACATGGGTGTATCCAAGATGCGCACCATCGTCCGCCACGTCATTCCAAACATTGGTTCGCTGCTTATCATCCAGTTCGTCTTCGGCGTTGTGGGCACCGTGGGCTCTGAGACCGCACTGTCCTTCCTGGGCTTGGGCGTGAAGCTTCCCGATGTCTCCCTCGGTACCTTGCTGCAGGGCGGTACTGCCTCCCTGCAATCCGCCCCATGGCAGTTCTACTTCCCCGCCGCTACCTTGACGCTGCTGACCGTCTCCATGGCATTTATTGGCGATGGTCTGCGCGACGCACTCGATCCCAACTCCAATTCCGGAGGTAAACTATGACTTCGCCTATCTTGTCCGTCAATGACTTACGCGTCAGCTTTCCTTCTGAAGCAGGTACCGTCTCTGCGGTGCGCGGTGTGAGCTTTGATTTGCACCCCGGCCGCACCCTGGGCATCGTCGGCGAATCCGGTTCCGGTAAGTCCGTGACTTCCATGTCCATCATGGGTCTACTGCCGGAATACGCCAAGGTTGAAGGATCCGTGAAATTCGAGGACCGCGAACTCCTCGGGCTTTCTGATAAGGAAATGTCGAGCATCCGCGGCAATGGCATCGGCATGATCTTCCAGGATCCGCTCTCCGCGCTGACCCCGGTCTTCGATATTGGCTCGCAGCTGGTAGAGGCCATTCAGGCCCACCAGGACATCGGCAAGAAAGAAGCCCTGAAGCAAGCCACCGAGCTGCTGGATCTGGTGGGCATCCCCGAGCCCCACCTGCGCCTGAAGTCCTTCCCGCACGAGTTTTCCGGCGGTATGCGCCAGCGCGTGGTCATCGCCATTGCGATTGCGAATAACCCGCGCGTGCTCATCGCGGATGAGCCGACGACGGCCCTCGACGTCACCATCCAGGCGCAAATCCTGGACGTCATCCGTCTGGCGCAGCGCGAAACCGGCGCCGCCACCATCATGATTACCCACGATATGGGCGTGGTGGCAGAAACCGCTGACGATGTCATGGTCATGTACGCCGGCCAACCGGTAGAACACGGCGATGTCGATACCATCTTCTCCAACCCCCGCATGCCCTACACTGTAGGACTACTTGGTTCTACGCCGCGCCCTGATTCCTCGGCCTCGGAACCTCTGACCCCCATTGAGGGCAACCCACCGGTCTTGGTGAACCTAAAGGATCGCTGCCAATTCGCCCCGCGCTGCCCCGTAGCGCAGGAGGCTTGCCTGTCCGGCGAGCCGAAGCTGCTTCCGCTCAAGGATGAATCCGTATCCCACCGCAGCGCTTGCCTCCGCGCGCCGGAGATCCACGACCGCAAGATCGACGGCGAGCTGATGTTCAAGCCGCCGCAGCTTGCCGATGGCATCTTGGCCGACGTTCCCCGCGCGGATCGCAAGACCACCCTCGCCGTGAACGACTTGCGTAAGCAGTTCCCGCTTACCAAGGGCGCTTTGATTAAGCGCAAGGTAGGCACCGTCAAGGCCGTTGACGGCCTCACCTTCGATATCCGCGAAGGCGAGTGCATGGCCATCGTTGGCGAATCTGGCTGTGGTAAGACCACCACGTTGCTGGAGATCATGGATCTGGACCCTGAAAACGGTGCCGTTGTCCTCAATGGCAAGGATGCCAATGGCATGAGTGGGTCCGAGCGCCGCGAGGCCCGCAAAGACATCCAGATCGTCTTCCAGGACCCAATGAGCTCGCTCAACCCCCGTCTGACCGTACGCGAAGTCATTGCGGAGCCGCTCAACTCGCTGGGCTTTGATGGCGATGTCGATGCCCGCGTGAACGAGCTCATGGGACTGGTCGGCCTCGACTCCTCGCAGCTGGACCGCTTCCCTAGCCACTTCTCCGGCGGCCAGCGCCAGCGCATCGGCTTGGCACGCGCCCTGGCCACGCGCCCTTCGGTCCTTGTGCTGGATGAGCCAGTCTCCGCCTTGGACGTGTCCATCCAAGCGGGTGTCATTAACCTCCTCGAGGACCTCAAACGAAAGCTGGGCCTGTCCTATCTCTTCGTCGCCCACGACCTTTCCGTTGTGCGCCACCTTTCGGACCGCGTTGCGGTGATGTACAAGGGCAAGTTCGTCGAGTCCGGCTCGACGGATGAGATTTTCGATAACCCGCAGGATGACTACACCAAGAAGCTTCTGGATGCCATCCCGAATCCGGATCCCAAGGTTGCCCGCGCACGCAGGGAAAAGTCCCGGGCCTAGCTCCTTCGAGCCCCGCACTCTTTCCATAAAGTGATTGCGGACACAAATATAAATATTGTAAAGTAATTCACATAGTTGCAGTAGACGGTTACCTATTCGGCCGTCTATGCCAACTTCGTCTTCATCTCACGCAAGGAGTAATCCCCATGAAAAAGTTCGGTCGCTTCCGCATAGCAACTGTTGCCACTCTCTCCGCCACCGCGCTCGCACTCACCGCCTGCTCGGGTTCTGGTGACGGTGGCGACTCCTCCAACAAGGCTGTCGGCGGTCTCGAAATCGACGTCAAGCCCACCGGTGACTACAACGAAAAAGAACGCGATGAGATCAAAGACGGCGGCGAGCTGACCCTCGCCCTTGGCGAGCTGACTGAACAGCAAAACAGCTTCCACGCCAATATGACCACGGATACCCGCACCGTATGGAGCTGGTACAACCCGCAAATGGCGCTCTTTGACGGCGAGGGTCACTACACCCCGAACCCCGCGTACCTGGACTCAGTAGACGAGTCCACCGAGGGCGATAAGACCGTCGTGACCTATGACATCAACGACGACGCCACCTTCAATGATGGCACTCCCATTGACTGGACCGCTTTCGAGAACACCTGGCGTTTCAATAACGGCAAGGACATGGACGTCCAGGTCAATTCCACCGACGGTTACGAGTTAATCGAATCCGTGGAGAAGGGTGAAAGCGACAAGGAAGCCGTGGTCACCTTCGAGAGCCCATACCCATGGTGGCAGGGACTTTTCAACGACATCCTGCACCCAGCGATCGATACCGCCGAGAAATTTGACCAGGAATACTTGGGCAAGCTCAACCCACAGTACGGCGCGGGCCCATTCAAGGTGGAAAACTCCGACTTCCGCGGCGGCACCGTGTCCTTCGTGCCCAACGAAAAGTGGTGGGGCGATGAGCCAAAGCTGGACAAGGTCAGCTACCGCGCGATGGAGTCCCAGGCAACCATCAACGCTTTCCAGGCTGGCGAAATCGACGCCGCCGGCGTGGGCAGCAAGAACAACCTCACCATCGCCGCCGACATGGGCGATTCCATCGACGTCCGCGCAGCCACCCGCCCGGCCAGCGTCCTGTTCACCTTGAACTCCAAGGCCCCACAGCTGGCTGATAAGGATGTTCGCCACGCAGTCTTTGCAGCCATCGACCGCGACCAGCTCGCAGAGATCCGCTACAACGGCCTGGGCTATGAAGAGGAAATGCCTGGCTCCCTGACCCTGTACCCAACCCAGGAAGACTACAAGGACAACCTTTCTGAGGTTCTCGAGTACGACGTTGAAGAGGCCAAGAGCCTGCTGGAGGACGCCGGCTACTCTGAGGGCGATGATGGCTACTACGCAAAGGACGGCGACAAGCTGTCTCTGCGCTACGTTCTTATCGGCGATGACGAGGTCTCCAAGTCAACGGCTACCGCAGTCCAAAAGATGCTGAAGGACGCCGGCATCGAGCTGAAGATTGAGGAGCGCCCGAGCTCTGACTTCTCCAAGATCAGCAACGAGCGCGACTTTGACCTCTTCCTCTCCGGTATCGCCGCAAGTGACCCATTCGGCCCAGCATTCTTTGGTCAGACCTACGCCAGCGACTCCACCCTCAACAAGTCCGGCACTGGTACCGAGGAATTCGATAAGAAGATTGAAGAGATGCAGAAGCTGCCGACCCGCGATGAGCAGATCGAGCGCATCAACGAGCTCGAGTCCGAAGCCTTCGCAGAATACGGAATGCTTCCGTTCGCCAACGGCCCACAGATGGTCGGTTTGAAGAAGGGCATCGCCAACATGGGCGCCCCTGGATTCGCCGTCATCCCTAAGGAAAACATCGGCTGGGAGAAGTAATAACTACTTCCCTCACTAGGTAAAGGCCTTCCACTACCTGCCTGCAGGTGTGTGGCAGGTCTTCCTATGTTTTGGGTATGTTGAACTCTGCAAACAACACACAGGACCCAACTTAAGGAAACAAACTCGCTGCCCACGCGAGGGCAGCGAGACAGGCTCGCGTTGGCGGCCCATTAGCCGTCAGCGCAGACCGTCCTGCAGCTTATCGGACTCGCTACTACACGGGTGCCCTAGAGCCACCACATTGCGACTCCTACCTAAGGGCGGCCCGCGCCTATGGCGCTTGCAGCTAAAAGCCTCCGAGATGGCCTCTACCCTGGCACAGCCATATCGCTGCGTTCAGGCCTCTAACGGCGTGAGTAGGTCTTAAGCTGGCCCTACAGTTCCCTCGGAGTGCCGCAAAAAGCCACTAAAGCACCAGCACTGCCTGTAGCCAACGACCTCTCCAAATCAAGGCGCGAGTAGGGATCAAAAGAGTCCGCCACACCGGTATGCGGTGCAGCGGACTCTTAAAGCTCTACTGAGCGGTTACGTAGCCTCGATTAGTCGAGAACCTTGGTAACGCGGCCAGCGCCGACGGTGCGGGAGCCCTCGCGGATAGCGAAGCGCAGGCCCTCGTCCATAGCAACAGGCTGGATGAGCTCAACGGACATCTCAACGTTGTCGCCAGGCATGACCATCTCGGTGCCCTCAGGCAGGTTCACAACACCGGTAACGTCGGTGGTGCGGAAGTAGAACTGAGGACGGTAGTTGTTCATGAACGGGGTGTGGCGGCCGCCCTCTTCCTTCTTCAGGACGTAGACGGAACCCTCGAACTTGGTGTGAGGGGTGTAAGCGCCCGGCTTGATAACAACCTGGCCACGCTCAACGTCCTCACGCTTGGTACCACGCAGAAGCAGACCACAGTTGTCGCCAGCCTCGGTGTAGTCCATCATCTTGCGGAACATCTCGATACCGGTAACGGTGGTGTTCTGGGACTTCTCCTGGATACCGATGATCTCAACGTCCTCGTTGACGTTCAGACGACCACGCTCAACACGGCCGGTAACAACGGTACCGCGGCCGGTAATGGTGAAGATGTCCTCGATAGGCATCAGGAACGGCTGATCGGTAGCGCGCTCCGGGTCAGGGATGGAGTTGTCGCAGGCATCCATCAGGTCAACGATGGACTGTACCCACTTCTCGTCACCCTCGAGTGCCTTCAGAGCGGAGATGTGAACGATAGGAGCTTCCTCATCGTAGTCCTGCTCTGCGAGCAGCTCGGAGATCTCCATCTCCACGAGCTCGATGATTTCCTCATCATCAACCATGTCGCACTTGTTCAGTGCAACGAGGATGTAAGGAACGCCAACCTGGCGAGCAAGCAGAACGTGCTCGCGGGTCTGCGGCATCGGGCCATCGGTTGCAGCAACAACCAGGATAGCGCCGTCCATCTGAGCTGCGCCGGTAATCATGTTCTTGATGTAGTCGGCGTGGCCCGGGGCGTCAACGTGTGCGTAGTGACGCTTCGGGGTGGAGTACTCCACGTGGGAGATGTTAATGGTAATACCGCGCTCCTTCTCCTCAGGAGCCTTGTCGATCATGTCGAACGCGAATGCCTGGTTCTCCTCAGGGTACTGGTCAGCCAGAACCTTGGTGATCGCTGCGGTGGTGGTGGTCTTGCCGTGGTCGACGTGTCCGATGGTGCCGATGTTTACATGCGGCTTCGTACGCTCGAACTTCTCCTTTGCCACTGTATGTCCTCCTGGACTATATGGTGGCTACGACCTTCGCAGCCACGTGGTTGACAGTTGTCATTGGCACCTGACCCACTATCTGGGACAAAGCGCTAATGACGCTTTCTTTACGTGCCAGTTACACGATCCTAGATTTATCCCGCGGTTTTTTCAAACCGCCATTATAGGAGGTAACCCCGCGAATCTTCGCGGCCATTTCCCTCAACAAGAGTCTCAAATAAAGGATCCTGGGAGGGTAACGGCCGGCTCAATTCACAACCACTGGTTTTAGCTGCAAACTCAGCCCGCCGCTACCCTGGCCCAGTTGCCACATTTAGCGGTGAGGCTGGCATCTACTGGCAGAGACTACCAGCCCTTAGCCACCGCTGAACGGGCGGGGCGTCGCTATTAGTTAGCGCCGCCGGTGCGCTCTTCGATGATCTCCTGAGCCACGGAGGAAGGGACCTCAGCGTAGGAGTCGAAGACCATGGTGAAGTTAGCGCGGCCTGCGGTGGAAGAACGCAGGTCACCGATGTAGCCGAACATCTCAGACAGCGGAACCTTAGCCTTGACGACCTTGGCACCGGAGCGGTCTTCCATGGCGAAGACCTGACCACGACGGGAGGAGATGTCACCGTTAACGGTACCCATGTACTCCTCAGGGGTAACAACCTCAACGGCCATCATTGGCTCCAGCAGAACCGGCTTTGCCTTGGCCATAGCTTCCTTGAATACCTGGGAGCCGGCCAGCTTGAAGGCCATCTCAGAGGAGTCAACGTCGTGGTAAGCGCCGTCTTCCAGCGTTGCCTTGATGTTGACCATCGGGAAGCCAGCCAGGTAGCCGTACTGCATTGCGTCCTGGATACCAGCATCGACGGAAGGGATGTATTCCTTCGGCACGCGGCCACCGGTCACGGCGTTCTCGAAAGCGTAGGTTGCGGACTCGCCCTCTTCCAAGGTCTCTGGGTCCGGGTTGTACGGCTCGATGGTGCAGATAACCTTTGCGAACTGACCGGAACCACCAGTCTGCTTCTTGTGGGTGTAGTCGATGGACTCCACCTTGCGGCGAATGGTCTCGCGGTAAGCAACCTGTGGGTTACCGATGTTTGCCTCGACCTTGAACTCGCGCTTCATGCGGTCAACCAGCACGTCGAGGTGGAGCTCGCCCATACCACCGATGACGGTCTGGCCGGTCTCATCATCCAACTCAACAGTGAAGGTTGGGTCCTCGGCAGCGAGCTTCTGGATGGCGTTACCCAGCTTCTCCTGGTCGGCCTTGGTCTTCGGCTCGATGGAGACCTTGATAACCGGGTCCGGGAAGTCCATGGACTCAAGAATGATCTGGTCATTCTTGTCACACAGGGTGTCACCGGTGGTGGTTTCCTTCAGACCAACAACGGCGTAGATGTTGCCGGCGTCAGCCTGCTCCACCGGGTTCTCCTTGTTGGCGTGCATCTGGAAGAGCTTACCGATGCGCTCCTTCTTGCCCTTGGTGGAGTTCATGACCTCGGTACCAGGGGTGACCTGGCCGGAGTACACGCGCACGAAGTTGAGCTGACCGAAGAACGGGTGAGCTGCAATCTTGAAGGACAGTGCGGAGAAGGAAGACTCAACGGAAGGCTTACGGGTAAGCTGCTGGTCCTCATCGCCCACAGCGTGGCCGATAACCTCGCCCACGTCCAGCGGGTTAGGCAGGAAGTCCACAACAGCATCCAGCAGTGGCTGGACACCCTTGTTGCGGTAAGCGGTACCACAGTAGACCGGGTAAATCTCAGAGTTGATGGTCAGCTTGCGGATGCCGGCCTTCAGCTCGTCGATGGAAAGCTCTTCGCCGCCGAAGTACTTCTCCATGAGTTCTTCGTCAGACTCTGCAACGGCCTCAACCAGCTGCTCGCGGTACTGCTCAGCCTTTTCCTTGAGGTCCTCGGGGATCTCCTCGTAGGTTGGCTCTGCACCGGTCTCGACCTTGCCGCGCCAGGTGATGGCCTGCATGTTCAGCAGGTCAACAACGCCGTCGAAGTCATCCTCAGCGCCGATAGGCAGCTGCATAACGAGCGGCTTAGCGCCCAGGCGCTCAACGATGGTGTCAACGGTGTAGTAGAAGTCTGCGCCCAGCTTGTCCATCTTGTTGACGAAGCAGATACGCGGAACGTCGTACTTAGCAGCCTGGCGCCACACCTGCTCGGACTGTGGCTCCACGCCTTCCTTACCGTCGAAGACGGCGACGGCGCCATCGAGGACACGCAGGGAGCGCTCAACCTCAACGGTGAAGTCAACGTGACCCGGGGTGTCAATGATGTTGATCTGGTTGTTGTTCCAGAAACAGGTCACGGCAGCGGAGGTAATGGTGATGCCGCGTTCCTTCTCCTGTGCCATCCAGTCAGTGGTGGATGCACCGTCGTGGGTCTCGCCCACCTTACGGTTGATACCGGTGTAGAAGAGAATACGCTCGGTAGTGGTCGTCTTACCAGCATCGATGTGGGCCATGATGCCAATGTTGCGGACCTTGTTCAGATCCTTGAGCACTTCTTGTGCCACGTTTATACCCCAACTTAATAGTCGTCGACGCCGTGACCAGAAACCTGGCTAAGACGCCTGCATGGATAAGTTCTTGAAAAGTTTGCCATTGAGTGGCCGTGCTAGGTGCCCAGTGGCTCCTAGACTTCCATCGCTTCAGTGTACTGGACATAAAGCGAATGCGCTGGACTAGGCCAGCTGCGCTGGTCTAAATCACACCCGGTGCCACCAAAATGGCCCAAGCAAGAGATATGAAGTTTTGTGTCGCCGCCGGGAAACCCGGAAATCAGCGCGAAACTCGTTTCTCGTTGCTTAGGCCAATGATGCAGGTGCTGAAAATTACCAGCGGTAGTGAGCGAAGGCGCGGTTAGCCTCAGCCATCTTGTGGGTATCCTCGCGGCGCTTCACGGAAGCGCCGAGGCCGTTGGAGGCATCCAGGATCTCGTTGGAGAGACGCTCGATCATGGAGTTCTCGCGACGCTGGCGGGTGAAAGTCACCATCCAACGCAGTGCCAGGGTGTTGGCACGGTCCGGGCGAACCTCGACCGGCACCTGGTAGGTAGCGCCACCCACGCGGCGGGAGCGAACCTCGAGGTCTGGGCGGATGTTGCCCAGGGCCTTTTCCAGGGTGCCAACCGGGTCGGTGCCGGTCTTCTCGCGGCAAGCCTCAAGCGCGCCGTAGACGATGCGCTCTGCGGTGGACTTCTTGCCGTCCTGGAGGATCTTGTTGACGAGCATGGTTACCTGCTCGGAGTTGTATACCGGGTCCTTTACTACAGGACGCTTCGGAGCAGCATTCTTACGCATTGTTTATTACTGTCCCTTCTTTGCGCCGTAACGGGAACGAGCCTGCTTACGGTCCTTGACGCCCTGGGCATCCAGGGAGCCGCGGATGATCTTGTAACGAACACCTGGAAGGTCCTTTACACGGCCGCCGCGAACGAGGACCATGGAGTGCTCCTGCAGATTGTGGCCCTCACCTGGGATGTAGGCCGAAACCTCGATACCGCTGGTAAGGCGCACACGAGCAACCTTACGAAGAGCGGAGTTCGGCTTCTTCGGGGTGGTGGTGTACACGCGGGTGCACACGCCACGACGCTGCGGGGAACCCTTCAGCGCAGCGGTAGAAACCTCTTTGCGCTTGGTCTGGCGGCCCTTGCGGACCAGCTGTTGAATAGTTGGCATTAAACAGTCTTTCTGTCGAATTGCACCACTTCTTAAGAAGGGAACCAAACATGCAAAAATAGGCGCTCTTTCCCGGGGCGCTTCCGCATGTCCAGAACTCTTCCCAAGGCGGGTGCCTTGTTAAGGATCAGACTTTTCACTATGTTCTTTGCGCGCCATATTCACACAGGGTGCACAATACATAGTGAACTAGAGATAAGACTAGCAAAGCCAGCGCTATGAATACAAAACAGGGAATGTATCCTGCCGGCGGCGCGGAGGAGCTACTCCCACTCCCACGTCAGGTCCGGCTCTGCGGCCTTATCATAAAAGTAGGATTTCTCCTGCTCTTCCCAAGTGCTAAACCACTTCTCGTAGGCCGGCTCCCGCGCAATCGCGCGCTCATAGCGCTGCTCGCGGGGGCCATCGATGCGCACGGTCACCACCGCGCCGCGCTTTTTCGCCGCCGCGATATTATCCGCGGTCACGGAGCCAACGCCTTCAACAATGAGGTCATCACGAACGTCGAGGCTTGCCCAGTCCCCGGGGCAATTGGCCTCCCAATCCCAGCGCCAATAGCCAGGGTTCATGGTGCGCAAGACCTGCTCGCCCACCATCTCGGAGCCCTTTTCCAGGCCATGCCAGCCGGGATAGAATTCATCGAGGTGAACCACCCGCCAATTGGTGCGATCCGCCAAGGCGGCGGAGGTCCAGGTTTTGCCGGAGCCCGAGGGGCCATCGATAAGCACCGTGATGGGTTTAAACGCACGCTTTCGCGAGGCTGCTAGCTTAACGATGTCCTCCAAGAGGCGCTCTTGTTCGGCATCAATGTCCATAGTGCTTGAATCACTGCTTTCGCGGATTAAAGGCCAAAGAATCTCCAGGCCCCAGTAAGTACCGAAGTTACCACCGGTACACAAGCAAGGGCGAGGCCGCAGGCCATCACCCACCCATCGCGGGCGTGCAACCTGGATTCTCGGGCCCAGGTCCGCTCCCCTCCTCCGGGTGGGGTGCGCCCGAAACCGCGCGCTTCCATCGCCGTCGCGAGCTTGCCGCCGCGGCGCAGGGCAATCACCAACAGGCCAAAGGACATCGTGAGCAAGTGCTTGAAGCGCCCTTCATCCGTGAGCCCACGGGCTCGGCGCGCCATGCTGAGCGATTGCCAATCCGATTTCAAGAGCGTCATCATGCGCACGCCGGCCACGGCGCCGATGACGAAGCGGGAGGGAAGGCGGAGGATCTGCGAGAGGGCATCGCCAAGCTCGGTGGGATCGATATCGCGTGCGAGCACCACCGTTGGTAGCGCGACCGCGAGCACACGCAGCGTGATCGCGATGGCCAAGGTGACCGAATTTTCCGTCACCGTAATAAGCCACCAGCTGAAGTACTCCTCTCCACCGGGCGCGCCATAGAGCAGCATGGAAATGCCCGAGAGCGGGGCGATGAGGAATAAGAACCAGCCGGCCTTCCACAAGCGCACCCAGGAAACGCCACACAGCGGCGCCAAGATGAGCGTCAGGCTTAGCGATATCGCCGCCGATACCCAGTCGATGGAGGCAAGCAGCGGCGTGACCCAGACGAACATCAAGAAGATGCGGGTCAGCGGGTTTACATTGCGCAAGAGATTAGGCACCGCGCACCTCCACCTGATAATCGCCCAAGGCCGCCATGAATTGTGGGTCATGGGTAATGGAGGCAATGGTGGTGCCGTCATCGGCCAATTGGCGCAAAAGGCCCACCAATTCCACAAAGGTGCCGGGATCCTGGCCAAAGGTCGGCTCGTCCAAAAGCAGCACCTCCGGCGCGGTGACCAGAGCCGTTGCTACCGAAAGCCGGCGTTTTTCGCCCCCGGAAAGCGTGAAGGGATTGGCCTTCAGCAAATGCCCCAAGCGCAACGATTCCACCAGTTGCGCGATGCGTTTTTCTGGGGGATCAACGCGCATGACCTTAGGAGCGACCCGCAGTTCTTCTTCCACGGTGCGCGAGACAAATTGGTGTTCCGGATTTTGGAATACGAAGCCAATGCGGTCAGCCAATTCGCGGGATTTCCACCGGGAAGGAGGGCCCTTCACGCCGCGGCGGATGAAATCAGCAACCCCGATTTCCCCGGACTCGGCAGGCAACAGCCCCGCCATTGTCATCAGCCACGTGGATTTTCCCACGCCATTGCGGCCAGTGATGACGGTCGAGGCGCCCGCCGGCAGGGAGATAGACCGCGGCGGCCCATAGCGGGTGACCAAGTCCTTGCTCCACAGCGCCGCAGTGGACTCTGCGAGCGCATCGCTTCCCAGCGACCGCGCCCGCGGGAGACCGGTGACCTGGCGCTTGCGGGCGACGTCAGCAAAGGGGCCATCAGAAATAATGCGCCCATCCTTCAGCTCTACCGCGCGGTCCAGCACGCTTTCCCACGCCGCATGCTGATGCTCGACTACCACCAAGGTGGCACCGGTGTGCTCCACTAGCTTGCCGACGGCCCGCACCACGTCCTGCGCGCCTTCCGGATCCAGGTTAGCGGTCGGCTCATCCAATAGGACCACGCCCGCGCCCATGGCGATAACCCCGGCGAGCGCCAAGCGTTGCTTTTGCCCGCCGGACAGATGCTCGGTGAGAAAATCCAGGTCCACATAGGGGCCAACTAGGTCTTGAGCCTGTTGCACCCTGCGCCAGATCTCCTCGCGCGGATACGCCAGGTTCTCGCAGCCAAAGGCGATATCATCGCCCACGCGCGCGGAAATGACCTGCGAATCCGGATCCTGGAGGACCAGCCCCACCGGAATGGTCCGCCCCGGCTCTTCCACCGTGCCCGCAGAATCCTCCAAGGTAATCTCGCCGGTGCGCGTGCCTTCCTCATCAGAGCCCAAGACACCTGCCATCGCCGCCAATAGCGTCGACTTACCGGAACCGGAGTCCCCGCAAAGCAGGATCTTCTCACCGGGATCGATGACGAGGTCTATGTCCTGCAGCGCCGGTTGGGAGCGCCCAGCGTGGGTCCACCCATAGCCGCGAGCCGAGATTTTTGTGGCATTTCCCGTGAAGTGTGAAAAATCAGTCACAGCGGTCTAAGCCCTAAGCGCGCTGTTCGCGGCCTACTGCAAAGCGGTCAAGGGCACCGGTCTTAGCCAATGCCTTCACCAGGTAAAAGCCCAGGGCGCCGGCCAAGATGGCACCGGAAATGGTCAACGTGACCAAGTAGATCACATTGAACTCGAAGGACTTCGCGAGGTTACCGGAGGTAAACAGCTCTAGGACGAAGGCACCCCAGCCTGCTGCCATACCGGCCAGGATGGTAACGCCAAGGTTGAACTGGCGGTACATGAAGATAGCGAGGATGATTTCCACACCAATACCCTGCGCCAGGCCCGAGTACAGGGTGCTAATGCCCCACTGCGAACCCAAGACGGCAGACACGGTAGCGGCGAGAACCTCCACGTACACCGCTGCACCCGGCTTGCGGATGACCAATCCACCCAGAATGCCACCAAGCAGCCAGATACCGGTGGCCAAGCCACCAAGCCCCGGCGTGAGCGCATCCATGGCCTCGTACCAGGCATAGCCCACGGCATTCCAGCCCAAGAATACGAAACCACAGGCAACACCCAAGACGGATGCCACCACAATATCCACCACGCGCCAGTCCAAGTTGCGCTTTGGTGTTGCGGCCCCAGCAGTATTAGCAGTCATTGTTTTCTCCCTCTCGCCGGAATTACCCGGATCAGGTTCAACGGTTCACCGCGTTATATCGCAGTATCTCAGCCTTCATTTCTGTGCCTGTGCGGCTTGTGCGCCCGCGGGCCCACAGATTCTGAAAGCTCCCGTGTAATGGTGTAAATCAAGTAGTCCAAGGCCCATATTTTACTTATCTGGGCCACAGGCTTTACTCATACTAGCAGGCACATATACCAGTCCCCGCAATCGATTCCGCGGCCGAATTGGCATACGCAACCGCGACAACGAACCTCAACGACACGAGCCCCCGCTTACCGTTACGCACGGAAGCGGGGGCTCTGACTGGACGCGGTACCGCGGGGCACACGCGCTCTAGGACTTAGAAGGTGAAGTCCTCATCTAGCGGGACGGAAGCGCCGGTGAATTCACCGAAGCCATCATCGCCGTAGATGGAATCGCCGTAAGTCGGAATCGAGTATGCGGCGTTGCGCGCAGCCTCGGTCGGCTTGACGGAGATATTGCGGTAGCGCGAGATACCGGTACCGGCCGGGATCAGCTTACCGATGATGACGTTCTCCTTGAGACCGATGAGCTTATCGGAGCGCTTGTTAATAGCGGCATCGGTAAGCACACGCGTGGTCTCCTGGAACGAAGCTGCGGACAGCCAGGACTCGGTAGCCAAGGAGGCCTTGGTAATACCCATAATTTCCGAGCGCAGCTGTGCCGGCTCGCCGCCTTCTGCGACCTGTGCAGCGTTCATCTGCTTGGCCTCAGAAAGGTCGATCAGGTTACCCGGCAGCAGCTCCGTGGTACCGGCGTCGATGACGGTACCGCGGCGCAGCATCTGGCGGATGATGATCTCAATGTGCTTGTCGTGGATGGCCACACCCTGGGTGCGGTACACGGCCTGCACCTCGTTGATGAGGTGCTGCTCCACGCCGCGACGGCCCAGGACCTCGAGCACGTCGTGCGGGTCAGCCGCACCACGCATCAACCGGTCACCGGTCTCAACGTGGTCGCCGTCCCGCAAGGAACGCTCGATCATCGCATCCGGGTTGGACTCCATCGGGCGACGCACCTGGGCCAGGCCCTGGCGCTTGGACAGCTTCTCGTAAACCACGTCATCAGAGCCGTCATCCGGGGTGATGGTCATGGTCCAGAAGTTACCCTCATCGGACAGGGACACGGTGCCGTCCACGGCGGCAATCGGTGCGCGGTTCTTCGGGTTACGGGCCTCGAAGAGCTCCTGAACACGCGGCAGGCCACCGGTAATGTCGCCACCGACACCACCCTGGTGGAAGGTACGCATGGTCAGCTGGGTACCAGGTTCACCAATGGACTGTGCAGCCACGATGCCGACGGCCTCGCCGATGTCGACCAATTGACCAGATGCCATGGACTTGCCGTAGCACTTAGCACAGACACCAGCCGGGGTCTGGCAGGTCAGCACGGAGCGAACCTTGACGTCGGTGACCTTGGCATCGAGAAGCTTCTGCGTAAGCTCCTCGGTCAAGTCTGCACCAGCCTCTGCGACGACTTCGCCGTTCTCGTCCTTGACGTCGGTGGCAAGCACGCGACCGGAAGCGGAGGTCTCCCACAGCTCGGAGAGGACGACCTTGTCGCCTGATACCTCGCCGATAGGAACGCGCACGCCCTGGCGGGTGCCACAGTCCTCTTCGCGGACGATGACGTCCTGAGCGACGTCCACCAGACGACGGGTGAGGTAGCCAGAGTCAGCGGTACGCAGCGCGGTATCGGCCAGACCCTTGCGGGAACCGTGGGAGTTGTTGAAGTACTCCAGCACGGACAGGCCTTCGCGGAAGGAGGTCTTAATCGGACGGGTGATGTAATCACCGTGCGAGTTCACAACCATGCCCTTCATACCGGCCAGCGTCCAGATCTGACGCATGTTACCGGCAGCACCCGACTTCACAATCATCGGAATTGGGTTGTAATCCGGGTAGATGCTCTCGACGGCCTCACCAACGGTGTCGGTAGCATCCTTCCACAGCTCAACCAGGCGGTCATAACGCTCGCGCTCCGTGAGAGCACCCTGCTCCCAGTACTTACGCTCGATGCGCTCTGCTTCCTTCTCATAAGACTCGAGGATCTCGGTCTTATTCGGCAGCACCAGCACGTCAGACATCGTAATGGTCACACCGGAACGGGTTGCCCAGTAGAAGCCAGCGTCCTTCATGTTGTCCAGAACCTGGGCCACGGTGATCATTGGGTACTTGGTGGCCAAGTCATTGACCACGTCACCAATGAGCACCTTGCCGTCGGTGCCGCCGCCCTTGCGGACCATGATGCCCTCAAGGTACGGGTAGTTCCACGGCAGCAGCTCGTTGAACATGATGCGGCCGATGGTGGTGTAGCCCAACCATGCCTGGCCCTTGGACCAGCCATCGGGGAAGAGCTCTGCCTCGATGTCCTCTGGCGGGCGCAGGTGATCGATGCGGACCTTGATCGGTGCCTGAAGACCAACCGTGCCACGGTCGTAGGCCATTAGGGCCTCGGCGTAGGAGGAGTACACGCCAGTAGCCGGGTAATCCTCGCCAGCCTCGCGGTAGCGACCGTTGCCGCCGATCTCGTCCTCTGCCTTGTCCATGGTGAGGTAGTACAGGCCGGTCACCATGTCCAGACGCGGCATAGCCAGCGGCTTACCGGATGCCGGGGACAGAATGTTGTTGGAAGCCAGCATCAGCACGCGAGCCTCTGCCTGTGCTTCTGCGGATAGCGGCAGGTGAACTGCCATCTGGTCACCGTCGAAGTCGGCGTTGAAGGCCTCACAGGCCAGCGGGTGCAGCTGAATAGCCTTACCCTCAACCAGCTTCGGCTCGAAAGCCTGAATACCCAGGCGGTGCAGCGTAGGTGCACGGTTGAGCATCACAGGGTGCTCAGAAATGGCCTGCTCCAGCACGTCCCACACCTCTGGGCGCTGGCGCTCCACCATGCGCTTTGCAGACTTGATGTTCTGGGCGTAGTCGTTTTCGACCAAGCGCTTCATAACGAAGGGCTTGAACAGCTCGAGTGCCATGAGCTTCGGCAGACCACACTCGTGCAGCTTGAGCTGGGGGCCGACGATAATAACGGAACGACCGGAGTAGTCCACGCGCTTACCCAGCAGGTTCTGGCGGAAACGACCCTGCTTACCCTTCAGCAAGTCAGACAGAGACTTCAACGGGCGGTTGCCCGGGCCGGTAACCGGACGGCCACGACGGCCGTTATCGAAGAGCGCGTCCACAGACTCCTGCAGCATGCGCTTCTCGTTATTCACGATGATCTCTGGTGCACCCAAGTCGATCATGCGCTTCAGGCGGTTATTGCGGTTGATAACGCGGCGGTACAGGTCATTCAGGTCCGAGGTGGCGAAGCGGCCACCGTCCAGTTGCACCATCGGGCGCAGCTCAGGCGGGATAACCGGAATAGCGTCCAGCACCATGCCTGCCGGGTCATTGCCGGAGTTGAGGAATGCGGCAACAACCTTGAGGCGCTTAAGCGCGCGCATCTTCTTCTGGCCCTTGCCGTTGTTGATGATCTCACGCAGCTCCTCGGCCTCTGCCTCGAGGTCGAAGTTGCGTACCAAGGTCTGGATGGCTTCTGCACCCATGCCGCCGGTGAAGTAATCCTCGTAGCGGTCAACCAGCTCTTCGTAGATGGTCTCATCGATGACCATCTGCTTCGGAGCAAGCTTCAGGAAGGTGGTCCAGATTTCATCCAGGCGTGCGACTTCGCGCTCGCCGCGCTCGCGGATGTGCTGCATTTCCTTATCGGCAGCGTTTTGTACCTTCTTGCGGGCATCGGCACGCGCACCGGCTGCCTCCAGCTCAGCCAGGTCGGACTCGAGCTTGGAAGCGCGCTCTGCGATCTCGGACTCGGTATCGTCCTCAACGTCCTTCTTCTCCAGCAGCATTTCCGCTTCCAGGGTGGACTGATCGTTGTGGCGAGCCTCTTCATCAACGGAGGTGATGATGTTGGCAGCGAAGTAGATGATGCGCTCAAGGTCCTTCGGAGCCAGGTCCAGCAGATAGCCCAAGCGGGAAGGAACGCCCTTGAAGTACCAGATGTGGGTTACCGGAGCAGCCAGCTCGATGTGGCCCATGCGCTCACGGCGCACCTTGGACTTGGTGACCTCAACGCCGCAGCGCTCACAGATGATGCCCTTGTAACGGACGCGCTTGTACTTACCGCAAGCACACTCCCAGTCACGGGTGGGTCCGAAAATGCGCTCGCAGAACAGGCCGTCCTTTTCCGGCTTCAGCGTGCGGTAGTTAATGGTCTCGGGCTTTTTAACCTCGCCCTTAGACCAGCGACGGATATCGTCAGCAGTGGCCAGACCGATGCGGAGCTCGTCGAAGAGATTTACGTCAAACACGTAATGTCTCCCTTTCATCCTCGTTTTATGAGGAATTGATGGCTTTTAATGAATTAATCTTTATTGCCCGCTCGCGGCGGCCCCGGTGATAAACACCGAAACCGTGCATTCCGCGGTGGACCGAGAATCTATTTAGGCGATGTCAGCGGAAGAACCCTCATCGCGGGACAAGTTAATGCCAAGCGATGGGCTATCCATGTCATCGTCATCAGAGCCAGACAGCTCCATCGGGGTGCCGTCGGTGGAAAGAACTTCCACGTTCAGGCACAGGGACTGCAGCTCCTTGAGCAACACCTTGAAGGACTCAGGGATGCCCGGATCTGGAATGTTGTCGCCCTTCACGATGGCCTCGTAGACCTTCACGCGGCCTACCACGTCATCGGACTTGATGGTCAGCAGCTCCTGCAGGGTGTAAGCAGCACCATAAGCCTGCATTGCCCACACCTCCATCTCGCCGAAGCGCTGGCCACCGAACTGAGCCTTACCACCCAGTGGCTGCTGGGTAATCATGGAGTAAGGACCAGTGGAACGAGCGTGAATCTTCTCATCCACCAAGTGGTGCAGCTTGAGCATGTACATGTAGCCCACAGAGATGGGGTACTTGTACGGCTCGCCCGAGCGGCCATCGAAAAGCGTGGCCTTACCGTGCTCGTTGACCAAGACGTCGCCGTCGCGGTTCGGGCGGGACGATGCCAACAGGCGCTCGATCTCGTGGTTGGTAGCACCATCGAAGACCGGGGTGGCGGTCAGGGAGTCCCCTGGGACATCGTAAAGCTCTTCCGGCAAGGTC
The DNA here is from genome assembly GCF_040225725.1 of Corynebacterium sp. KPL4015. Taxonomy (NCBI): domain Bacteria; kingdom Bacillati; phylum Actinomycetota; class Actinomycetes; order Mycobacteriales; family Corynebacteriaceae; genus Corynebacterium; species Corynebacterium sp. KPL4015. The sequence goes on from NZ_JBEHGF010000006.1 coordinate 82,790, forward strand.
TTGAGGAGCTCAGCGTTAGCCGGATCCTCGGTATCGACCTTCCAGCCGGCGTGAGCCAACCAACCCAAGTGCAGCTCAAGCACCTGGCCGATGTTCATACGGCGCGGCACACCGTGGGTGTTCAGCAGGATGTCCACCGGGGTGCCGTCCTCCATGAACGGCATATCCTCTGGCGGCAAAATCTTGCCCACAACACCCTTGTTGCCGTGGCGGCCGGCCATCTTATCGCCGTCCTGGATCTTGCGCTTTTGCGCAACATAGACGCGGATCATCTCGTTGACGCCAGGTGCCAAGTCGTCATCATCATCGCGGGAGAAGCGAGCAACGCCAATGACCTTGCCCACCTCACCGTGCGGAACCTTCATGGAGGTATCGCGAACCTCGCGGGCCTTCTCACCGAAGATGGCGCGCAACAGGCGCTCTTCCGGAGTCAGCTCGGTCTCACCCTTCGGGGTGACCTTACCCACCAGGATATCGCCGGCACGGACGTCAGCACCGATGCGGATGATGCCGCGCTCGTCGAGGTCGCTCAAGACGTCCTCGGAGACGTTTGGAATCTCGCGGGTGATTTCCTCGGCGCCCAGCTTGGTGTCACGAGCATCGATCTCGTGCTCCTCGATGTGGACGGATGTCAGGATGTCCTCTTCCACGATGCGCTGGTTGAGGATGATGGCGTCCTCGTAGTTGTGGCCTTCCCACGGCATGAACGCAACCAGCAGGTTGCGGCCAAGCGACATCTCGCCGTTGTGGGTACCCGGGCCATCGGCCAAAACCTGGCCGGCCTCTACGCGCTGACCCATGGACACCAGCGGGGTCTGGTTGTAGTTGGTGCCCTGGTTAGTGCGCTCGAACTTGCGCAGGATGTAGGTATCGCGCTGGCCCTCATCGTCCATGATGGTGATGACATCAGCGGTGACGTTTTCCACCACACCGGCCTTTGGCGTGATGACGACGTCGCCAGCGTCATAAGCAGCGCGCTGCTCCATACCGGTACCCACCAGTGGGGCCTCGGAACGAACCAGCGGAACCGCCTGCTTCTGCATGTTCGCACCCATCAAGGCACGGTTAGCATCGTCATGCTCCAAGAACGGAATCATGGCGGTACCAACGGAGACCATCTGGCGCGGGGAAACGTCAACGTAGTCCACACCGGAGGCATCGGTCACTCCGATGTCACCCTCCTTCAAACGGACCTCGATGCGCTCACCGATCAGACGGCCTTCCTCGTCCTGCTCCACCTCGGCCTGAGCAATAGCGAAGCGATCCTCCTCATCAGCGGTGAGGTACTCAACCTGATCCGTAACCTTGCCGTCAACGACCTTGCGATACGGGGTCTCGATGAAGCCGAAGGAGTTCACGCGGGCGTAGGACGCCAGCGCACCAATCAGGCCAATGTTCGGACCCTCAGGGGTCTCAATCGGGCACATGCGGCCGTAGTGCGAAGCGTGCACGTCTCGCACCTCAATGCCGGCGCGCTCACGGGACAGACCGCCTGGGCCCAGCGCAGACAGGCGGCGCTTGTGGGTCAGGCCGGACAGGGAGTTGTTGTGGTCCATGAACTGCGAGAGCTGCGAGGTACCAAAGAACTCGCGGATGGCAGCAGAGACCGGACGCACGTTAATCAGGGACGTCGGCGTAATGGACTCGGCGTCCTGGGTGGTCATGCGCTCGCGCACGACGCGCTCCATGCGGGACAGGCCCACGCGGACCTGGTTCTGGATGAGCTCACCCACGGTGCGCAGACGACGGTTACCAAAGTGGTCGATATCGTCGGTGTTCAGTGAGATCATCTCGCCGTTTGGCGCCTTCATCTCACGCTCGCCAACGTGCAGGCGTACCAGGTACTCCAAGGTGACGGCGATGTCTTCTTCAGTCAGGGTCATCAGACCGTCGTGGTCGCCGCCAAGGCCCAGCTTGCGGTTGGCCTTGTAGCGGCCAACCTTGGCGAGGTCATAGCGCTTAGCGCGGAAGAAGGAGTTATCCAACAAGGACTGCGCCAGCTCACGGGTAGGCTGCTCGCCCGGGCGCTGCTTGCGGTAGATCTCCAGCAGCGCTTCATCGGTATTGGAAACGCCGTCAGATTCCAGGGTGGACATCATGAGCTCAGAGAAGCTGAAGCGCTCCCTGATCTGCTCCTCGGTCCAACCCAGCGCCTTCAACAGGACGGTCACCGGCTGGCGGCGCTTGCGGTCAATGCGCACGCCGACGGTATCGCGCTTGTCCACGTCAAACTCCAGCCAAGCACCGCGGGAAGGAATAATCTTCACGGAGTGCAGCGGGCGTTCGGTGGACTTATCGATGGAACGATCGAAATACACGCCCGGGGAACGCACCAGCTGGGAGACGATGACGCGCTCGGTACCGTTCACGATGAAGGTACCCATATCCGTCATGATCGGGAAGTCGCCGATGAAGACGGTCTGCGACTTAATCTCTTGGGTGTCGTTATTAATAAACTCTGCGGTCACGTACAGCGGCGCGGAGTAATTGATGTCCTTTTCTTTACACTCATCGACGGTGTTTTTCACCGGCTCGAAGCGTGGCTCCGACAAGGACAGGGACATATTGCCCGAGTAGTCCTGAATCGGCGAGAGCTCTTCGAGGATATCCTCAAGGCCACTCGTCACGCGTGCGTCATCGCCGCGCTCAGCCTGCTCACGCTCGCGCCATTCCGGCGAGCCGACGAGCCAAGCAAAGGAATCGAGTTGTACGTCAAGGAGGCCCGGCAGGGCGATAGGCTCGCTAATTTTCGCAAACGAGTATCGCTTCGGGGCTCCGGGGATATTGGCCACTGACTTGGTCTGGCGGGAGACTGCCAAGATGGGTCCTTCCAGCACCTCACGCGGATTGCTACTCGCCCTGGCCGACGAGCAGCAAAACCGCTGGTAATTTTAGCATTCGGTCTGCTGTGGAGTGTCTGGGTTCAGAATGCACAAAATCACCTTGTCAAGTCGGTTTTGCCATCACCAACCCGAAAGGCTAAATGTGCACCGAAGATCCAGATTCCAGCGCAACGAATTAGTGTATAGGAAAAACTCAGGTATGTAAAGACACACCACTCTTAAGGCTTTTTCATTCCGCGTTCGGGGGCAAGCTCTCGCTCGCCGCTGCGCCAACGCGGCAATAATGTTGCGCCGCATCTATCGGGGCAACCACAAGCACCGTACCACTAAAAAGTCATTCCACCGCAACCCGAACCGCGCTTAAGGCTTTTAGCTGGCACTTTCGCTATTGACTTTGGCTTTGTCCTTCTTGCCTCGCCGGCGAACATGCTTGTTTTTGCGGTCCCATATTCCAAGCGCCCCAATGACTCCGATAAAGGTGAGCACGATCCCGATGCCCAGGGCCGCCCAGCGCGCGATCTCCGCGACGTGGTTGCGTGGGAACGATTTCGCTTCCGCGATGAGAGCTGCGCGGCTTTCCTCTGAGGTAGCACCATTAAAGACGAAGGCCCGCTCGCGCTCTACCCCCTCGCGGTCCGCATAGTAATCATCGATATCCATATCCATGCCCACCACCAGGCCCGTGGCTTGGTCAACATAAAAGTCCCGGCTGCCCGAATGCATCAAATAACCAGGTTCCTGGCCCCCATCTTCCTTGGGAAAGGAGGTGGTATTGCCATCGGCCGCATAAAGCTGCGCTACGTTCGTCGGCTCGATTTCCTGGTGATACCGATACACTGTGCGGCCTTCTACTTCGGTCTCTTCTTCAAAGACCGCGTCCACCGCCTTACGTAGGGTGGGGTCAAAGACCGGGTAATTCGTTTTCTCCGCATCCGCCGGGAATTTCAGCCAGTAGCCATCGATAGCAACCTTCTCTTCGGGGCTGGCCAAGGTGTGACTGAGGCTAGCTTCTGCCTCTGCCTCACCGCTCAGGCGGTCAATGGGATAGGTCCAGACCTGCGCTTGGCTTAAATCGTCGAACCCTTGGCCATCGCCGCGCAGGCGCGTCTCCCCTATGCGCAGCGTCGCAGTATCTTCATCCGAAGGCTCTTGGATGCCCGCATTAATCTGGTAGGTCATCGGCCCGGAATACGGCGACGTTCCATCTTTATTAACCACTTTGGAATCAGCGGAGTCATCCTTAAGGGTCCACGTGGTGTTTTTGAGTTCCAACGGCAACCGCGGCGAGAAATTCAAAAACGCCGGCGCCGCTATTCCGGCGGCCACCAGCGCTACACCGAGACCTAGTAAAAGGACGGAAAAGATGCGGGACTTGGGCAGCATGGGGGCTAATTCTACAGCGCTAGCCCTCGAATCCTAGTTTCTAAAGGCGGGCTCGAGCGGACTAAGCCTAAGATTCCTCCGCCGTGTGCTTATCCCACGCGATAATGCCGCTCGTATCCGTCGTGCACCGAGCACACCAAAGGTCATATTCTTCTTGCAATCCCAACCAGAATTCGGCGGAATTGCCAAAATACGCCGAAAGACGCAAAGCCATATCCGCGCTCAATCCGATTCGCCCTCGGACAAGCTTCGAAATCTGGGATTTGCTGCTGAAAACGTCCTGCGCCAAGCGATATTGAGTAATGCCTAAAGGCGCCAAAAACTCTTCGCTTAATACCTCTCCTGGGTGCGGCACAGGGACTGTATCCAGTGCTCCTTCTGAGTCATTAGTGGTAATCGATGAAGTCAACATCGATAGCTCCCTTCTCTGTCCACCGGAAAATTATCCTCCACTGTGCATTCACTCGAATCGAATAAAAGCCTTCGAACTGACCTCTGAGCTTTTCCAGGTGATTCGCTGGTGGAACTCTTAAATCAGAAACTGTCGCAGATCGATCAATCATGATCAACTTCCGGCGTAATACTTTCCGTAATTCAGGAGGTACGTACTTGGGCGATTTACCATTAATGTGAAACAGCTCTAAGCTATCTCTCCTAAATTCCACAATCCTATAGTGTCACACTTTGAAACTTGAGTCTACCGCTGAGACCACCCTTATTAGAGTCGTCGCAACGCCCCCTTGAATCCAAGGAACCCGTAAAACGGGAGAAACCCCCATCTCCCACCGCGTATAGCGCGGTAAGAGTGGGGGCTTCGAAAGCGTGAAGCTCAGTAAAATTACTTGAGCTCGACGGAAGCGCCAGCCTCTTCCAGCTTGGTCTTAGCAGCCTCAGCGTCGTCCTTGGAAGCGCCTTCGATGATGGCCTTAGGTGCACCCTCAACCATTTCCTTAGCTTCCTTCAGGCCCAGGCCGGAGACGAGCTCGCGGACAGCCTTAATAACGCCGATCTTCTTAGCGCCAGCGTCGGTCAGAACGACGTCGAACTCGGTCTGCTCCTCAGCAGCGGAAGCGCCGCCCTCAGCCGGGGCGCCCGGTGCAGCAGCGGCAACCGGTGCAGCAGCCTCAACGTCGAAGACGTCCTCGAATTCCTTAACGAACTCAGACAGTTCGATGAGGGTCATTTCCTTGAAAGCTTCAATGAGCTCGTCCTTGGTGAGCTTAGCCATGATGGCAAGTCCTTTCTGTGTTGTGTGCTTGTTCCCCGGTAATGAGGTAGCAAACACGGTGTTTTATGTGTGCGTCTGTTGTGACGACTTAAGCTTCTGCTTCCTTCTTGTCCTGCAAAGCAACAACGGTACGAACCGCCTTGGTTGCAGGAGCGTTGAAGACAGCGGCTGCCTTCGCCATAGAACCCTTCATAGCGCCAGCCAGCTTTGCGAGGGTGGTCTCGCGGTTGTCCAGCTTGGCGATGGCCTGAACCTGCTCCGCAGACAATGCGTCGCCGTCCATGTAGCCACCCTTGATGACGAGTGCCTTGTTGTCATCAGCAAACTTGGTGATGACCTTCGCAGCATCCACTGCCTCGCCCTTGATGAACGCAATTGCGGTCGGGCCAGTCAGCAAATCATCAAGACCTTCGATGCCAGCTTCGTTGGCAGCGATCTTGAAGAGGGTGTTCTTGGCGACGGAGTAGTCAACGTCAAAGCCCAGGTTGTTACGCAGCTCCTGCAGCTGGGATACGGTCAGGCCGCGGTACTCAGTCAAAACGACGGAGCTAGAATCGGCCAGCTTTTCCTTCAGCTCTGCCAAGTCTGCAGTGTTCTTTGGGTTTGCCATTGTCTCTCGCCTCCTTCCAAAACATCTCTTTTATTTTCCGCCGGGGCCTTCCAAAAAGAAAAGCCCCGTGCAAGAGCACAGGGCGTGCGACATGAGAAATGCCGCGGAATGCGCAAAGTGTCTCCTGCGTGGGCCGCCTCCATGGTGGAGAACTTTCAATCCTTAATGGATAACCAACGGTCTTCGGTGAACTTTGACTCGGCCACAAGGCCGTTCAAACTTCATAAGGGATAATACCGTGCTTTCCTCGTATTCCCAAATTGCCCAGCCGCATAGGCTATCTAGTATGACTTCCCTCATGTGGTTTCGCGATGACCTGCGCTTATCCGATAACCAGGCCCTTACCCGCGCCGCGGAGGCCGCCACCGATAAAAACGGTTCAAAGCCAGAGTTAGTGGCCGTTGTCCTCGATGAGCCCGCCTACCCCAGCACCCGGCCGCTCGGTGGCGCCACTCACTGGTGGCGGGAGCGTTCGCTCCATGCCCTAGCGCAGGAGCTTGCCTCCCGTGGGGTGAAGCTTCTGCGCGCTACCGGCGATGCCCGCACCGTCATTCCCCGTATCGCCCACGAGGTTGGCGCCGATACCGTCACCTGGACCCGCCGCTACCACGGCCCGCTGCGCGAAGTCGACGCCACAGTAAAAGCAGCGCTCGCAGATTCCGGAATTAACGCCACCTCCTACCCCGGTTTCACCCTCGTGGAGCCATGGGAGGTAACTAATGGCCAGGGCAAGCCTTATAAGGTCTTTACTCCCTTTGGGGCCGCCGCGCGGTCCCAACTCGCTGATGACGAACCGCTGCCCGTGCCGGAATTGCTGTCGCGGCGGGAGATGGGGGCATCGGCAAGCAGCAGCTGGCCCGATCCCAGCGCCGCTGAACCGCAGTGGGCTGCGTCGCTCGCCCAGTATTGGACGCCAGGGGAGGCAGGTGCGCGCGAACGCCTAGCCCAGCTCGACTTAACTCACTATGCCAGAGAACGCGATATACCCGCGCACAACGCCACCTCTCTGCTATCGCCGCACCTGCGCTTTGGCGAGGTATCCCCACGCGAAGTTTGGGTGGCCGCCGCCGAGGAGCCCGACGCGGAGAAATTTCAGTCCGAGTTGCTGCGGCGCGACTTTGCCTGGCACCGGCTCTACCACCTGCCCGATCTGGCCACCCGCAACGTGCGGAAAAAATTCAACCGCTTCGACTGATCCTGGGATGACCCGCGGCTAAAGGATTGGCAGGAGGGTACGACGGGCATCCCACTTGTCGATGCCGGTATGCGCGAGCTCTGGCACACCGGCTACATGCACAACCGCGTGCGCATGGTGGTGGGTTCGTTTCTTACCAAGAACCTGGGAATCCATTGGCGCCTAGGCGAGGAATGGTTTTGGGACACCCTGGTGGATGCCGATGCCGCGTCCAACCCATTTAACTGGCAATGGGTGGCCGGCTGCGGCGATGATGCCGCGCCCTTCTTCCGCATCTTCAACCCTGAAACCCAGGCACAGCGCTTCGACCCCGAAGGCGCCTATATCCGCCGCTGAGCTCCCACGTTATCCGCCCCACCCATCGTGGATCTCAGGCAGTCGCGACAGGCGGCCCTAGATGCCTACGCCGAGATCAAAGGCGCAGACTAACGCTCAATACCTAGACTTTTCGTTCACACCGCAAGGCCTGTTGAACGATGCAAAAGACCCCAAGGAAAATCCTCGGGGTCTTCATTCACGCGCTATGCGCTATCACCGTCTTAGTCGGTGTAGCCCTTCTGCACGGAGCCGTCCACAGGAATGCCTGGACCGGAGGTGGTGGAGATGGTGGCACGCTTGATGTAGATGCCCTTAGCGGAAGCGGGCTTCAGGCGCTGGATCTCATCCATGAGGGCGCCGTAGTTCTCAGCGAGCTTCTCAGCATCGAAGGAAGCCTTACCAAGGATGGCGTGCAGGTTTGCAGCCTTGTCCACGCGGAAGGAGATCTTACCGCCCTTAACCTCGCTAATTGCCTTAGCAACGTCATTGGTCACGGTACCGGTCTTCGGGTTAGGCATCAGACCACGTGGGCCCAAGACGCGGGCGACGCGGCCAACCTTGGCCATCTGGTCGGGGGTAGCGATGGCAACGTCGAAGTTCAGGTTGCCCTCGTTGATCTGCTCGATCAACTCGGAGGTGCCGACGATGTCAGCGCCAGCTTCCTGAGCTGCGGTAGCCTTTTCGCCCTCTGCGAAAACGGCGACGCGAACGTCCTTACCGGTGCCGTTAGGCAGGGAAACGGTGCCGCGCACCAGCTGGTCAGCCTTGCGTGGGTCAACGCCCAAGCGGAAGACGACGTCAACGGTGGCGTCGAAGTTCTTGGAGGAGGTCTCCTTGGCCAGCTTTGCGGCCTCGATCGGACGGTACAGGCGGGACTTATCTACAAGTTCCGCAGCGGCCTTATAAGCCTTAGACTTGGTGCTCATTTAACAATTCCTTTTCTGGATTGGCGTGGTATTTGGCGGGCCGAAGCTGGCCCTACCACATAAAGTTTTTACTTCTCCGGTGCGCCATCGATGTTAAGGCCCATGGAACGGGCGGTACCAGCGATGATGTGTGCGCCGGCCTCGATGTCGCGGGCGTTGAGGTCCTCGAACTTGGTCTGTGCAATTTCCTTGCACTGATCCCAGGTGACGGTGCCGACCTTATCGGTGTGCGGAACACCGGAACCCTTCTGGACGCCAGCGGCCTTCAGCAGCAGCTTGGCTGCCGGCGGGGTCTTCAGCTTGAAGTCGAAGGAGCGGTCTTCGTAGACGGTGATCTCAACAGGAACCACGTTGCCACGCTGGTTCTCGGTAGCGGCGTTATAAGCCTTGCAGAATTCCATGATGTTGACGCCGTGGGCACCCAGTGCCGGGCCAACTGGCGGTGCCGGGTTAGCGGCGCCAGCCTCGATCTGCAGCTTGATGAAGCCAGATACCTTCTTCTTTGGAGCCATCGAATTACCTCTTTCCTGTGGTACCGAACCTGCGTCACGATGAATAACGCGGCCCGTCCGGATGCTCACCTCAGTGGGCCACCGGAGGATGAAACGATTTACGTGTGCGCACGCAAAAGGCGCACGGCGTTCCAGTCTAGAACACCGTACGCCCTGCACAAAATCATTTTTTAAGAAATGCGCTCGATTTCCGTCGGCGACAACTCCACTGGGGTTTCGCGGCCGAAGATGGAGACTAGGCCCTGCATCTTGCCGGTCTCCGGGTCAATTTCGGAGATGGTAGCGGACACGGCAGCCAGCGGGCCGGACAGGATGGTAACGGCCTCGCCCACCTCGAAGTCGTGGGCGTACTTCTTGGCCACTTCCTTCTCCGGCATTTCAACGACCTGCTCGCCCTCTTGCTCGTTCGGGGCGGCCTCGCCCTTGGTGGCGGGAGCTTCATTCGGCATGAGGAACTTAGCCACGTCGCGGGTCTTCACCGGCGTCGCGTTGCCTTCATTGCCCACGAAGGAGGTCACGCCGGGGGTTTCGCGGATGACCGACCAGGCGGCATCGTTAAGCTCAGCACGTACCAGAACATAGCCCGGCAGCAGCTTGCGCTTTACAATCTTCTTCTTGCCGTCCTTGTTTTCCATGATCTGCTCGATGGGGACGACGACCTCGAAGATGGAGTCTTCCACCTCAAGGGTCTGCGCACGCATGTCGAGGTTTGTGCGCACCTTGTTTTCGTAGCCGGAGTAGCACTGGATGATGTACCACTGGCCCGGCTGCTTCTTCAGCTCGCGGGTGAATTCGCGCAGGCGCTTGCGGTAAGCGGCGTCCTCAGCTTCTTCCTCGGTTTCGGCGGCGCTCTCTTCGGCGGACTCGGCCTCCGCCGCGGGGGCATCGGCAAGCGCAGCGTCTTCTGCGCCAGCGATGTCAGCCTGAGCCGGTGCTGCGGCCTCCTCTTGGGCGTCCTCGACTGCGCTGGCGTGCTCTGCAGCCTGCTCCTGCACGTTGGACTGCATGGCCTCCTCTAGGGAGGTTCCTGGGTTTTCGACGTTATTTTCGTCGCTCATGAGTGGTACTCCAAAATGTCATCGGCGCGTGTTGTAGAACCAGCCTACCCGCGGCGCGTGTGGGCAAAAAGTATCCCGCCGTTCCGGAGTGCGGAAACAGCGGGATAAAAGATTGTGGGGTCATTCTAGCTAATTAGTCAGAATCTTCTCAACTCCGAGGCCAGCCAGGGTATCGACGCCCCAAACAAGCGCGGTGATGACGATCAAGAAGGCGAACGTGATGAGGGTGTACTGCAGCATCTCTCCACGGGTGGGCCAGACCACCTTCTTCATTTCAGAGACAACCTCGCCGGGGAATGCGGCGACGCCGCCACCCGGGCTCTCGGTGCTGTTTTTATCCTCAACGCGGACCACGTTCTTCTTCGCCGAGTCCGTGGAGGTCGTGGAAGCCGCACCAGAAAGCTGGCGCTTACCGGTAGGACGCGGGGCCGCCGAGTCCTTCGGCTGCTGCTCATCGCTCACAGCTAACCCTCCTTGGGAAGTGAAATCTTTTTCTAGGCATGAACCTCCGCCCAGACATAACTTTGTCAACCCTAGCAAAAGGTGCACGGGCAGGAAAGCATGCCAGGGCGGGTGAGCCGCATCTGTGACAAAAATATCCCCGCCATCTGGAAAGCAGATGCCGGGGATCCTTGCAGGGGCGACAGGACTCGAACCTGCAACCTACGGTTTTGGAGACCGTTGCGCTACCAATTGCGCCACGCCCCTATTTTATTTTTCGTGACTCTAGAACGTCACGCGCCGATGACCTTACCAGATACCTAATTCCTCACGGAAACCAGTACACCGCTAAGGCCATAGGCACGGTAGTAAAAAAGCGCCGTAATGGCGCTTTTCTTTCCCGGTAGCGATGGCGAGAATTGAACTCGCGACACAGCGATTATGAGTCGCTTGCTCTACCACTGAGCTACACCGCCATGGTGAACACCTTCATCCTGCAGGAAGATATTTCCTCCAGACATGAATGGAGCCCCCTGACAGAATCGAACTGTCGACCTTTTCCTTACCATGGAAACGCTCTGCCGACTGAGCTAAGGGGGCACATCCCAGCATCAAGCACATCAATATTTCGTTGTGCTCTCCGTTGCGGACTTCAATAATGTAACCTGACACCTCCACTTTGCACAAATCGCCACGTCAGCACCCATAAGTGAAGAAATTTCCGGGGCTTATTCGATGCTGGTCCTCGCCACCCGGTGTGTTTGAATGAAAGGCATGCTGGATCATAAAGACTGTCTTTCTATCGACGCCGCGAAGCTCTACTACAACTCCGGGTTTTCACAGGCGGAGGTGGCATCTCACCTGGGGATTTCCAGGCCGACGGTCTCCAAATTGCTCACTCATGCCGCCGAGCGCGGCTTTGTCACCGTAAGTATTACCGATCCCCGCGAGCAGTCCGATGAGCTGGTTTCTGCGCTCTGCGAGCGCTTTTCGCTAGCCGATGCCCGCGTCACCGCCACCCCTCCCGGCGGATCCCTGCTCGCGGATTTGGGCAGCGCTGGCGCCGCCCTATTGGAGGAGCTCATTACCGATCACACCTCGGTGGGCTTGTCCTGGGGCGAAACCATGTCCGCGGTGGCCTCCCATTTGCGCAAGCGGCCACTGGAGGGTGTGGACATCATCCAGCTCAAGGGCGGGCATTCTCACTCGGAGCGCTCCACCAAGGATCTGCAGACTATGCAGGCATTTACCCAGGCCTTTAATGCCGAGGCACACCTGCTTCCCCTCCCGGTGATCTTCGATTCCGTCGAGGCCAAAGAGTGGGTCTCCCGCGATAGGCATATTGCCAAGATTTTGCAGATGGGGGCATCAGTAAGCGTGGCGGTATTTACCGTCGGCGCGATGAAGAAAGAATCGCTCGCGCTTAACTTGGGATACCTCACCGAAAGCGAAGAGGAAGAATTGCTCACCAATGCGGTGGGAGATGTATGCTCGCGCTTTTTCACCACCCATGGCGATGTTGCCAGCCAGGCGGTGGATGAGCGCACCGTTGGCATTAGCCTGAGCGATTTAGCAACGCGTCCCACCCGCGTCTTAGTAGCCGGCGGTGCCCAGAAGGCCGAGGCACTACAGGTCGCCTTGGATATGGGCCTTGCCACCCACCTAGTCACGGATCAAACCACGGCGCACAAACTGGTGAACTCTACAGAGAGTCGCCTTCCTCACCATTAATGCACATTTGTTAATTATTTCATTGACATTGGTGCCACGGGGGCTAAACTGACTGGTGACACAGTCCACCAGTCCACGTTGAGGAGTACTCCATGTCTCAGACCGAGATTTCCACCCCGCACATCAACCCGCACGGCGCCCCCATCGCAGAGACCGTTTTGCTGCCCGGCGATCCCCTCCGCGCCAAATTCATCGCGGATACCTTCTTGGAAGATGTCGTCCAATTCAATGAAATCCGCAACATGCTGGGCTTTACCGGCACCTACAACGGCAAGCCCATCTCCGTTATGGGCACCGGTATGGGAATTCCCTCTATCGGTATCTACTCCTGGGAATTGATCCATAAGTTCGGTGCGAAAAAGCTCATCCGCGTCGGCTCCATCGGTGCTATGCAAGAAGACATCGAATTGCACGATGTCATCGTGGCATCTTCTGCTTCTACCGATTCCAACTTCCTGTCACAGTATGACCTGCCGGGCACCTACGCCCCCACCGCATCCTGGAAGCTACTCAAGGCGCTGGTAGATGAGGCCGAGCGCCAAGATACCCCGATTCACGTGGGCAATATCCTAAGTTCTGACATGTTCTACCACATGGATAAGACCGTCAACGGCCGCTGGGCGCACATGGGCGTGCTTGGTGTGGAAATGGAATCCGCCGCACTCTATGCCACCGCCGCCGAGGCCGGTGTCGACGCCTTGGGCCTATTCACTGTCTCAGACAATGTGGTCAACGGCACCCAGCTTTCTGCCGAGGACCGCCAGAGCGCATTCCACACCATGATGAAACTCGCCTTGCCACTTAACGCAGTCGACTAAGCTCCTCTTCCCACAAAGGACAACTTCCATGCTGAAAAAAGTTAAGGCCATGCCGGGGGATCGCACCCAGGTTAACCCCAAGGCGGCCGTCCCTATCCTCCTTTTCGTCTTCGTCTTCTCCCTCATCATTGACAATGGATTCAAGACGATGACCATGCCGATCGCGGAAGCGCTGGAGATCTCCGATAAAACCGCTTCGCTGCAGGCCTCGCTGGCCGGCGTCATCATTGGTATCGGCGCCGTCGTCTACGCCGCCTTGGCGGACTCCATCTCTATTCGGAAGCTCATGCTTACCGGTATCGGGTTTGTGGCCGTGGGTTCCATCCTGGCTTTCATTTTCTCTGGTTCGTGGGCCATGGTGTTGACTGGGCGTTTGATTCAGACCACCGGTTTGGCCGCCGCTGAGACGCTCTATGTCATCTACGTGACCAAGCACTTGAGTGAGGATGATCAAAAGACCTACCTCGGCTTTTCCACCGCTGCCTTCCAGGCCGGCCTGCTCATTGGTGCGCTGACCTCTGGGTTCATCTCCACCTACGTGTCCTGGACGGCGATGTTCCTCATCCCCCTTATCCTCCTGCTCACCATTCCGCCCATCATTAAAAATGTGCCGGAAGATGAGGCCGTGGAGGGCCACCTGGACGCACTTGGCCTGTTCTTTGTCGCCGTCTTCGCCAGCGCTCTCATCATGTTTATGCAGGATTACGCCTGGTACTGGCTCGTCTTGGCAGCCATTGGCTTAGTCCTGTTCATCGTGCACATCAAGAACGCAAAGAACCCCGTGGTCACCCCGGAATTCTTCACCAATGGACGCTACGTGTGGACCATCGTCATGGTGCTCTTTGTCTATTCCACCCAGCTGGGCTTTATCTTCCTGCTTCCCTATGCAGCCCAAGACATGCACGGTATGAGCCTGGACCGTGCTTCGTTGTTGCTCATTCCTGGCTATGCCTGCGCCGTGCTCGTCGGTATTTTGTCCGGCAAGATCGGCACGGTGCTCTCGTCTCGAGCCACCATCTATACCGCTTTTGCTTTGGTTGCAGGTTCCTTATTCATTGCCGCGCTGTTTGCACAGGTTCACGTGGCTGTGCTTGTTATCACCATTATTGCCTTTGCCAGCGGCTTTTCCCTGATGTACGCACCACTGGTCAATACTGCACTGCGCAATATCACCGCAGCCAAGTCCGGTATCGCCATCGGCTTTTATAACCTCACCATCAATATCGCCATCCCGCTGGGCATTGCGTACACCGCCAAGCTGATGGAGTCCACCAGCTACACCACCACCCTGCTCATTCTCACCGTCATCGCTCTCTTCGGTTCCGCGCTGTACATCATTTCGGATCTGAAGATGGCTAAAAACGAACCCGCCCCAGTTTCCTAAAGGAGAAAATCATGACTTCCCAGAACCTCACCCGCTCAGACGTTGCCTCCTATATCGACCACACCCTGCTCAAGCCAGAGGCCACCCCGGAGCAGTTCCGCGCCTTGGCAGAAGAGGCCACCGAGCTTGGCACCTATGCCGTGTGCGTCTCCCCTTCCGCCCTGCCGCTCGAGACCCCAGAGTCCCTCCACGTCGCCACGGTCGTGGGCTTTCCTTCCGGCGCCGTCAAGCCGGAAATCAAGGCTGCTGAGGCAGCCCGCGCGGTTGCCGATGGCGCCGAGGAAGTAGACATGGTCATCAACATCCCGCTGGCCATCGAGGGCCGCGCCGAGGAGCTGCAGGCAGAAATCCAGGCCGTGCGCGATGCCATCCCAGGCAAGGTGCTCAAGGTCATCATCGAGTCTGCCGCGCTTTCCGATGCCTCCATTGTCCTCGCCTGCCAGGCCGCCGCTGCCGCTCAGGCGGACTTTGTAAAGACTTCCACAGGTTTCCACCCCGCCGGCGGTGCCTCCACCCACGCAGTCAAGCTCATGCGCGAGACCGTAGGCAACAAGCTGGGCGTGAAGGCCTCCGGCGGCATCCGCACCGCCGAGGATGCTCTCGCCATGATCGAGGCCGGCGCCAGCCGCCTGGGGCTGTCCTCCTCTGCCAAGATCCTCGAGGAGCTTTAAGCCATGTCTGTGGATAAGACCTTCGACATCAACTACGCCCGCACCTGGGCCGAACACGATCCGGATGCGGACACCGCCCGTCAGGTGCTCACGTGGATCGAGGAAGATAACTCCGAAGAACTCGCCGCCGCCTTCGCGGGCCCACTGAACTTTGGTACCGCGGGCCTGCGCGCCGCCGTGGGTGCGGGCGAATCCCGCATGAACCGCGCGGTGGTCATTCGCACCACCTACGGTCTTATTACCTGGCTCAAGCAGCAGGTCGATACCCCGGTCGTTGTCATCGGCTGCGATGCCCGCCACGGATCCGCACAGTTCCAGCGCGATGCCGCGCAGGTTATCTCCGCCGCCGGTGGTAAGGCACTGGCCCTGCCCGCGCAAAACCCGACCCCACTAACCGCCTTCACGGTCCGTTCTTTGGGCGCGGATGCCGGCATTATGGTTACCGCCTCCCACAACCCGCCTGCCGATAATGGCTACAAGGTGTACCTGGGTGGCCGCGTTGCCACCGGCCCGGGCGAGGGCGTGCAGCTCATCTCCCCAGCCGATAAAGAAATCGCCGCCGCCATCGCTGAGGCCCCCTACGCCGATGAGATCCCGCTGACCTCCGATCACATCGAGGACGTCGATACCCGCGCGGAGTACCTCGACCGCGCCGCCACGTTGGTCGGTGACAATACCGATATCACCATCGCGCTGACCGCCATGCACGGCGTGGGTGCCGAACTGGGTAAGGAACTGCTGTCTCGCTGCGGCTTTTCCGTCTCGCTGGTGCCAGAACAGGCCGCTCCTGACCCAGATTTCCCCACGGTGTCCTTCCCCAACCCGGAAGAGCCCGGCGCGCTTGATCTTGGAATTCAGCATGCCGAGAAAATCGGTGCCGATATCCTTATCGCTTACGATCCCGACGCCGACCGCTGCGCCGCCGCCGTGCCTACCGATGGCACCTGGCGCCAGCTCAGTGGCGATGAGACCGGCGCTTTGCTTGGCGATTACCTCGCCCGCCGCGGCGCTACCGGCAACTTCGCCAACTCCCTCGTATCGTCCAGGCTACTCGGGCGCATCGCCGCGCACTACGGCCTCGGCCACGAGGAAACCCTGACCGGTTTCAAGTGGATCGCCCGCACCCCGGAACTGGCCTTCGGCTACGAAGAAGCTATTGGTTTCTGCCCCGATCCCAACGCAGTGCGCGATAAAGACGGCATCTCTACCTCCGTGGTGCTCGCCAGCCTCGCCGCCGAATGCAAGGCAGCCGGAAGCAGCCTCCTAGGCCGCTTGGATGATATCTACGCCACGGTCGGCGCCCTGCACACGCAGCCGCTGACCTTCCGCGTCGAGGACTTGAGCCTGATTACCCAAGCAATGGACAAGGTCTCTGCTACCCCGCCGACCGAGCTCGCCGGCTCCCCAGTGTCCAAGGTGGAAAAGTTCGCACAAGGCTCGAAGTTCTTCACCGATAACGATGACCGCGTCATCGTTCGTTCCTCCGGCACCGAGCCCAAGCTCAAGTGCTACCTAGAGTCCCCCGACGCCGGTCGCCTCGATGCCATCGCGGCCGACCTGCGCGATTATTTTGGGCTCTAAGCTACTCTTGCAAAAGCCAAGCAGTAAGCTCTTGTACTGCTTGGCTTTTGCCTCCTGCATAATTCTTCTCTAGTTCTAAGGCAACCGATTCAAAGATTTTCTCAGAAAGTGCCTTAGCCCTATCCGCAGTAATTTGTCCGCGAAGATCATCTAGTGGAACAGCAATGGCAACATCTCTGCTCGGCCTCATCCAATAAGACTGCATATCCGCAGCGTAAATTTTGGGAAACGTACCCGAGATTTGGGATTCAAGCACTACATTGCCAAAAAATAGTGTTGTTAGCCGCCTTTCTTCCATGCCCTTCATCGTATGCGAAAATAAAACGCTGGAAGACTCCTCTCTCCCAAGATGAGACGGTGCCTGATACTTCTCAATGGGCACGAAAAGCCGATTCAAAAAGCATTAGACGAGCCAAACCGACTACTTGAACAAGCACAAGAGATGTTCAATATTCCGATACTCCGGGATCTGGGTTTATCGATTGCTAAGAGATCAAGAGTAGAGAATTCCCTCAACAGCGAATATCAACTATTTAATGGTGATATGACACGTGCCATCGGTACCAGAGCGACCTTTGGCAACGATTTCAGCACGGTCCAAATCCCCGTTATAGGTACTGGCTCCAGTTTGGATACTAGTTGTTGTGCTGGACAGTTCAACGCTATCCTCCTGCACAACTTCGTCGCCATTCATATATTTGATGGTTAATTCATCACCGGGTTGACCTTCATAGTGAATGTGGGGCGTATTCTTCTCGTTATCCATTTTCACCACTTGCGAATCGCACTCCCCTTCAGCCGTAACATTCCCAAGTATTGGAGCGTCTGAGGGACGGGGCTCAAAACTCTCCAGAGAAGTATCGCCATTATTCGGTGCCTCAGATTCTGCAGAGGGCTCAGGGTCTTGCACACCACAACCTACGAGCATTAAAGGTAAGCAAACAGTACTGATAGCAAGCTTATTCAACCGCATGCAGACACCCTATCAATCGTTCACGTACTGAAAACTAACCTTATTCTGGGCTATCACGAGCATCTGTTAGTCCTATTCAAGGTGTGCCGCGTCCCATAGAGCTTTCAGATCCGCCCTGCAGGAGAAAACGACGAAGCCCCACAAGCCTGTGCTTGTGGGGCTCTGTGTTGTGCCAGGTAGAAGATTCGAACTTCTGAAGGCAATGCCGGCGGATTTACAGTCCGCTCCCTTTGGCCGCTCGGGCAACCTGGCATGCACTCTGTGGTGCGTGTATGTACTTTACTATGAAGCACCCACCTACCTCCAAATCGCCAGCGCAGCGGGGAGAAATGGGGTGTGTAGGAGGGGTGCAGGCAAGCAGCTAGCCCACGCGGCGAACGGTGTAATCCGCGAGCTGGCGCAGCGCTTGGCTAGCGGAATTTTCCGGCAGTACGGAAAGCTGTTCTTCTACCGTGCGGAGGTAGGCGTTAATGTCCTCTAGCGCCCGCTGACGGCCGCCAGACTGGCGCAGGAGCTCAATGGCACGCTCGACCTCAGCATCGGTTTCTAGGGGGCCTGTCAGCAGCTCACGCAGCTGGTCTCCCACCTCGCCGTCCTCTTCCAAGGCGTAGAGGACGGGGAGGGTAAAGACACCCTCGCGCAGGTCGGTGCCCGGAGTCTTTCCGGACTCTTCTGGATCGGAGAAGATATCGATGACATCGTCCACAATCTGGAAAATCATGCCGATGGCACCGCCAATGCGGCTCAACGCAGCAGCGTATTCTGCAGAAGCGCCCGAGTGGTACGCGCCGAGGTAGCCGGCAGAGGCGATAAGCACCGCGGTCTTTTCCTGAATAACGGCCATATAGTGGTCCACGGGGTTGGCTTCGCCAGCACCAATGGTCTCGCGCATCTGGCCGGTCACCAGCTCTTCAAAGGTATCCGCGAAGTGGCCTACGGTATGGGTATCTAGTTGGCTCATCAGGCGGGAGGCGTGTGCGAGGAGGGCATCGCCGGCAAGGATGGCCACAGAGTTATTCCACCGGGAGTTGGCGGATTCCACGCCGCGGCGGCGATCCGCCTCATCCATCACATCATCGTGGTACAGGGTAGCAACGTGCACCATCTCCACAACGGTGGCGGACTTAATAACCTCTTCACAGCCCGGATTGGCGCCGTACTCAGAGGCAAGCAGTGCCATCATCGGACGAAAGCGCTTGCCACCTGCCTTGGACAGATGGCTTACTTTGTCCTTCAAGAAGTCCTGGCCGCGGTCAGTTTCACTGCGCAGCTTTTCTTCTACTGCTTCCATGCCCGCGCCAATGCGTTCATTAAGCTGTGGATCACCAAGATCCACGTGAGTGGCATGCGAGTGGCCGTGAGTCATTAAATAGCGTTCCTTGCAATTAAAAGCCAGAGATAATCGTTTATCTACCGTAGTCCAAACCAGCCCCCTTAACACACTTGAGGGGTTGAACTAGTGCAATGATAGTCCCTATGTCGGAACAGATCGATTCCCCCCGCCCTGTCGAAGTCGCCATCATCGGTGCAGGACCCGCAGGAAGTGCCGCGGCCACCCACGCCGCCCGCGCTGGCTATGAGACTGTCCTCATTGATTCATCCGCCTTCCCCCGCGATAAAACCTGCGGCGATGGCCTCACCCCGCGGGCAATGCACCAGCTAGATAAGCTCGGCATTACCGTTAACGCCTCCTACCGCAATCGCGGGCTTAAACTGCACGGCTACGGCGGGGACGTCACCGCCCCGTGGCCGCAGACCTACCCTTCGCAGGCAGGCACTGCCCTGCCGCGCTTTAGGCTTGATGCGCAGCTGGTAGAGGCCGCCACCGCCGCAGGTGCCACGCTCATATCCGGTACCCCCGCGAGCGCCCCGGTGATGGAGGGCAACCGGGTGACCTCGTTTCGCATTGGCGAGCAGATTATTCGGCCGAAATGGCTCATCGTGGCCGATGGCGTGCGTTCTGCCTTTGGCAAGCAATTGGGCCGCACCTGGCACCGCGATGAGGTCTATGGCATCGCCGCGCGCTCCTATGCCGCCTCCCCTCAGGCAACCGAGCCGTGGATGCACTCGCACGTGGAATTAAAAGACGAAGACGATTCCGTCCAGCCCGGCTACGGGTGGATTTTCCCGTTGGGAGCAGAGCTTGGGCAGGTCAATATCGGCGTCGGCGCGCTTTCGACCGCGCAGCGGCCGGCCAAGATTAATACCAAAAAGTTGCTGGAATTCTACGCCGCCCAGCAGCGCGCGGAGTGGGGCCTTGGGGACATCGAACACGTCACCTCTGCCCTGCTGCCCATGGGCGGGGCGGTCTCTAATGTGGCGGGGGCCAATTGGATGCTTATTGGCGATGCCGCCGCTTGCGTCAACCCCTTAAACGGCGAGGGCATCGACTACGGCCTCGAGACCGCAGCGCTCGCGGTGGGCATGCTCGGGCCGAAAGATTTCACCCTCGCGTGGCCAGCTACCCTGCGCGAGCACTACGGCGAATCCTTCCTGCTTGCGCGCACGGCCGCCCGCCTGTTGACCTACCCGCAATTCCTGCCCGTGGCGGGCCCGTTGGCGCTGCGCGGTCCGGTGGGCCGCTTGCTGATGCCCGCGGCAGCCCGCCTTATGGGCAACCTCATCACGGAGGAGGACCGCGACCTTATCGCCCGCCTGTGGCGCACGGCCGGCCGCACCGTTGGCACCGTCCGGCGCGATACGCCCCTGTGGGCCTCCACTGCGGCGGTCTAGGGAGCTTCAGGGGTTACTGTGGGGCATCGGCAAGCGGCTTCGTTGCCGAGTGCAAGGCAACGATACCCAGGGTGAGGTTTTGCCAGCCCGCGTTGGCCCAACCATTGCGGTTGATGGCCGCCGCCAACTCCTCTTGTCCAGGCCAAGCGCGGATGGATTCCGCGAGGTAAATATAGGCATCCGGGTTGGAGGAGACCACGCGCGCAACCGGGGGCAGCAGGCGCATGAGGTATTCCTTGTACACGGTGCCAAATACCGGGACGATGGGCGTGGAAAATTCCGCCACCGCCAGGCGCCCGCCCGGCTTGGTCACGCGCGCCATTTCCCGCAGCCCCAGCTCGTAATCGTGGATATTGCGCAGGCCATAGGAGATGGTGACGGCGTCAAACGTATTATCCGCAAAAGGCAATTTCATGCCATCGCCAGCCACCTTGGGCACGTCGCGCTCGCTTCCGGCGGCGAGCATGCCGCGCGAAAAGTCGCAGGCTACGCACCATGCACCGGATTTGGACAGCTCTTCTGTGGATACCGCGGTTCCGGCCGCGAGGTCGAGGACCTTCTCCCCCGGCTGCAGGTTCAGGCGCTCGCGGGTGCGCTTGCGCCAGCGCTTGTCCTGCCCAAAGGACAAGACGGTATTGGTGAGGTCGTATTTTTCGCCGACGGCGTCAAACATGCGCGCGACGTCGAAGGGCTTTTTATCCAGATCTGCCTTAGACACAAATGCCTAGTCTAGGCTACGCGGGCCCCAAGGGCACGAGCCGCCCACCGCGGCAGCTCCGGGCGCTGCCCCAAAATGGTCAGCGGCACCCGCCGGGTATCTTCCAGCACCTCTTCGTAGTAGCCCACCAGCTGCTCGCACAGCGCGGTCCACGTCTTCGAAGAAATGGATGCGCGGGCATTATCCCGCAATTCCGCGTGCACCTCTGGGTTTAAGAGTGCATCGACGGCATTGGGCAGGTCCTCGACAAAGCTATCCACGTCTAAAAGCAGGCCGTTATAGCCTTCCTGGATAAGATCCACGGGCCCGCCTGCCCGCGGGCCGATGGTGGGCACGCCAGAGGCTTGGGCCTCTTGGATGGACTGACAGAAGGTTTCAAATTCGCCGGCGTGCACAAAGACATCGAACGAGGCATAGGCCTGCGCTAGCTCCTCACCGCTCAGCGCGCCGGTGAACACGGCGCTGGGAAGCTGCGCCTCCAATAGCGGGCGCTCGGGGCCGTCACCGACAATAACCAGCTGAATATCCTCGCGGTCATTGAGTGCCGATAGGCGGTGCACGCCCTTTTCCGCGGCCAAGCGGCCGACGAAGCCGACTATGTTCTTCTTTCCGCTCCGGTCCCAGCTGCGGCGCAGGGATGCAGAGCGCTTTTCGGGATGGAATAGCTCGGCATTGACGCCGCGGCCCCAGTGGCGCACGTGCTTGATGTGGTGTTTTTCCAAGTCCCGGATGGTTAGCGAGGACGGTGCCAGGGTCATCTGGCAGGAATTGTGGATGGTACGCAGCCACTCCCACACGCCATAGGCCAATGCGGAGGCGTGGTACTTGGTGGCGAACCCGGCGACATCGGTTTGATAGAGCGCCACTGCCGGAATGCGCTGTTGGCGGGCCGAAAATGCGCCCGCTGCACCCAACACAAACGGGCTGGCTAGGTGGATGATATCGGGCTTGAACTTCCGCAGCGCGTCATCCACGGCCGTGGTAGGCACGCCCACCGGCAGCGAATCCACCAGCGGCACGCGCACGGTGGGCACGCGGTAGATGGGAAAGCCCAAATAATCGGGGATTTCTTCTTGGCCCTCGCGGGCACCGGGGGCGATGACAATCGCATCGTGTCCGGTTTCGTGCAGGTGCTCCAAAACGCGCAGCACCGAGTTTGTCACGCCATTGACATTGGGAAGGAACGATTCGGCCACGATTGCAACTCGCATGCCACCATAATGGCTTATTTTTCTCGGCCTTTGGTGAATCCAATGAAAAATCTAGGTAAATTATTTTTCAGCGGGATTTTTCAGCGCGGCGGGTGGTCAGGTTAATAAGCCGCCACAACCCCACTGCGCCAAGCGTCGACACGATGGCCACGGACAGCGCCGGTATGACCGCCAAGGTCCACTCGCGGCCTTCTACCTTCACCAAATCCGGGTTATCTTCGGCGTACTGCACCCATACCTGCTGTCCCTCGCCCAGGTCGGTGGGATAGAGCAATCCTTGCCGCGGGGCATGGTAGATCCCGTCACTATCTTGAAAATCCACGGTGGTGCGCAGCACGCCGACGTCCTTGACCGTTGCCAAGGCCCGGTTAGGCTGTGCGGAAATGGCGCGGTCATTGAGGAATGGCCCCACCACGAGGCCCACCG
>NZ_JBEHGF010000007.1:0-104054 GCF_040225725.1 Corynebacterium sp. KPL4015
GCTCCTGATGTCTTTGAAGCCGAGACTTCGGCTATACTGACCACAGCAGCATAGCTAGCCCCCGATGTGTCCACTTTCCGGGGGTCGGGCCCACGCATACCAAAGTTGCGATTAATACCTTCACCACCGACACCACCACCGGTGGCAATAACGCTGCCGGGGCTGGTGCTGGTGAGGCGAAAGTGTATTTCCCAGGCTACGGCTGGTCCACGATGACTAACCTTGAAGGCATCGACACCTTCACCCGACAACTTAAACCAGAAGAAACCCCGGGCTACCAGCCCACCAGCCACATCCGCGCCTACACACAAGGAAGAGACCTCACCTGCCGCTGGCCCGGCTGCACCACACCAGCACACAAATGTCAACTCGACCACTGCATCGAATACAACAACGGCGGACCCACCAGCCCCGACAACCTCGTCACCCTGTGCCAACACCACCACAACATCAAAACCGACCGACGCGTGAACTACATCATGGACCCCGTCACCGGCACCATCGCCTGGCTACACACCGACGGAACCTACCACATAGACCACCCGAAAGGACCACTAGCCACCACAAACACACACTGGCACTACACCTGGAAACAATTCCTCACACACAAAAGAAACAAACACAACAACAAAAAATAAGAACCTATGATTCAGTACCGGAGTGGGGAATTGCGATGAAGTGCATCTAAACACGGACAAAGGTAAGGAAATTTCCAGATTCTTTGAATGTCGTTTAGCACTGTAGAATGGGTGCGGTATTTCTGTGCGAGTTCCAACCAAGAGAGGGTAGGACTGAATGTCGGAGCGCAACCAGTACGGCCGTAACGGCCGCGGACAAGACCGTCGGGGTCGAAATCCACGCAACCCGGGGGACCGTGATTCTCGCGGAGGGGGAAAGAAGAAATCTTTCTCTCCACAGCGCTCTGGGTATAGGGAAGAGCGAATCAACCGGCGTATGACCGATCCGGATATTCCTGAAGAGGTTGATATCAATGACTTGGACCCATTGGTGCTCCAAGATTTGAAATCTCTCTCTAAAGAGAACTCGGAGGCCGTCGCCAAGCACATGATCATGGCGGCGACCTGGATGGACGATGATCCTAAGCTGGCGCTGCGGCACGCGCGCGCGGCTAAGGACCGTGCGGGCCGCGTGGCTATCGCCAGAGAAGTTAATGGTATCGCTGCTTACCGTGCAGGCGAGTGGAAAGAGGCACTCGCCGAGCTCCGCGCTGCCCGCCGTATTTCTGGCGGTCCAGGAATGCTTGCGGTTATGGCTGATTGTGAACGCGGGCTGGGGCGGCCGGAAAAGGCATTGGAGTTAGGACGCAGCGAGGAGGCGAAAGAACTAGACAAAGAATCGGCTATTGAACTGGCGATCGTGCTGGCCGGTGCTCGCCTTGACCTCGATCAACCTGAATCAGCGGTGGTTACCATCCAGAGGGCACAACCTGACCGCAGCGATCGCGGAGTGAGTGCTTGTAGGTTGTCGTATGCCTATGCAAACGCTCTTCTCGCTGCGGGGCGCAGGGATGAAGCCCGCGAGTGGTTCGAGCACACCATCGCCATTGATGAGGGTGATTGGACCGATGCCGCAGACCGATTGGCGGAATGTAAATAATGAGTGTTTTGAGCAAACATGACGCCTTATTGCTGGACCTGGATGGAACCGTCTGGGAGGGCGGCCGTCCGCTAAGTAACGTAGTAGACGTTATTAATACGTGCGGCGTTCCCGCAGTATATGTAACAAATAATGCGTCGCGGAGCCCAGAAGCCGTCGCCACAATGCTGACGGATATCGGTTTGACTGCGGATTCTGGTGATATCGTCACCTCCGCCCAAGCGGTATTGCAGTTGGCCGCGGAGAAAATCCCGTCAGGTGCGAAAGTACTAATCATTGGCGCGGATTCTTTCCGGGACTTGGCCAAAGAGATGGGCTTTTCCGTGGTCTCGAGTGCTGATGATAAACCAGCAGCCGTCCTGCAAGGATTTGATAAGTCCGTTGATTGGGAACAGTTGACGGAGGGGGCGCTGGCTATCCGGGCAGGCGCGAAGTTTTTCGCCTCAAATTTGGATACATCCCTTCCAATTGAGCGGGGGCTAGGCGTTGGCAATGGCTCCCTAGTTGCTGCCGTCCAGAAGGCGACGGGAGTAGAGCCCGTTTCTGCCGGCAAACCTGAACCAGCGATGTTCTTCCTCGCGGCCAAGAAGGCCGGTTCCAAGAAGCCATTGGCGGTGGGCGACAGGCTAGATACGGATATCGTTGGGGGTAACGCCGCAGCGATGAATACCTTCCATGTCTTGACCGGTGTATCGGGCGAGCTGGAGCTTATCGAAGCCCCGGTGGAGGCACGGCCTAATTTTATTGGGGCAGGCATGCACGAGCTTTCATTGCCTATTTCGCAGGTGCGACCGGGACCGCAAGGAGATTTTACCGCGCGATGCGATGGGTATGATGTCCTATTGCAGGGGGGAAATGAATCCTCTACCTCGGTGCAAGCGCTGCGGACGGTCTTGGAAGTAGCGTGGTCGATGCCGGCACCGCCTCGGTATATTCAGCCGCGTAGCGAATTTGCGGAAAAGGTTGTGTCGAAATGGCGGTAAAGCCACACGATTTTCGGGCCGTGAAAGAGCCTGAAGAGGTAGATTCGGAGATTTCGACAATTCTCGGCGAAGATGCGCCAACACTCGCAGAAGAAGTCGACCAACTGGACAGGGCGCATTCCGTATTGCGGAATGCTTTGCAGGAGAACTAATGCCACCACAACGCCGCAGGCTGGATGCAGAACTTGTGCGCCGAAAGATTGCGCGATCTCGTGAGCAAGCCCGCGAGATGATCAAGTCTGGCCGTGTGACCGTCGGCGGTTTTAAGGCAGAAAAGCCTGCAACAGTTGTGGATCCTGAAGTCTCCATCAAGGTCGAGGAGTCTGAGGAAGACAGGTGGGCGTCTCGCGGCGCGCATAAGCTTTTGGGCGCACTAGCCACATTCGACGTCGACATGGATGGCCGCATCTTAGATGCAGGGGCATCGACAGGAGGATTTACAGATGTGTGCTTGGCGTCTGGTGCGCGTGAGGTGCTATCCGTTGACGTCGGGTATGGGCAATTATTGTGGCGCCTGCAAAATGACGACCGCGTGACGGTTTTGGATAGGACCAATATCCGCACTATTAATCCGGAGATGACCAATGGCCTGTGCGATGGCATGGTCGGGGATTTATCTTTCATTTCCCTAAAACTGGTGCTGCCAGCAATTGTGGAGTGCATGAAGGACGGTGCGTGGCTGCTGCCGATGGTCAAGCCGCAGTTTGAGGTGGGCAAAGAGCGCATCGGCAGCGGCGGGGTGGTTCGTTCTCCGGAGATGCGCAAAGAGGCCACGCAGGACGTTGCTGAATTTGCCGTGTCTTTAGGCCTTAGCCTGCACGGTGTTGTGGCTTCACCGTTGCCGGGTCCGAGTGGAAATGTGGAATATTTCCTGTGGCTGAAAAAGGACGGTATGTCCACGGACGTGGCTACAATGAAACAGATGATTGATACTGCCGTTGAAAAAGGTCCGCAGTAATGCGAGAGATATTGTTGGTTCCACATGCCAATCGCGCAGAGAACCTGCAGGCTACCTCCCGTGCAGCCGAGTTATTGGAGGAGGCAGGGATAACGGTTCGAGTTTGTGCGGACGAAACCGTCCTGCCAGGGCTACAGCACGTGCCGCATTCTGATGCTGCGGCGGAAGGATGTGAATTGGTTCTTGTTCTCGGCGGTGATGGCACCTTCCTGCGCGCGGCTGATATGGCACGCGCGGTTGATATTCCGGTCCTCGGAGTGAATCTAGGGCACGTAGGCTTCCTCGCGGAATGGGAAGTGGAGTCATTAGACCGTGCCGTCGCTCGCGTAATAGAGAAGAGCTACCGGGTGGAGGACAGGCTGACGGTGGATGTCTCTATTTCGGACGCCAACGGTCACCAAATGGCTAGCAGTTGGGCTTTGAATGAGGCCTCGGTAGAAAACCAGAACAGGTCGGGCGTGTTGGATGCGATTTTGGAGATCGACCGGCGCCCGGTCTCGTCGTTCGGTTGTGACGGCGTGCTGATTTCGACTCCTACGGGATCTACGGCGTATGCATTTTCTGCCGGCGGCCCAGTGCTGTGGCCATCGCTAGATGCAATCTTGGTCGTGCCGAATAATGCCCATGCACTCTTTACTAAACCTTTAGTGGTTTCTCCCAACTCCTTGGTGGCGGTGGAATCAACCATGCAAACCACACCGGCCGTGGTTATCTTGGATGGGTGCAGGGAACTTATTATGCCGCCGGGCGCCCGCGTTGAGGTGGTGCGCGGTAAGCGCCCCGTACGCTGGGTGCGGTTGGATGATCAGCCCTTTACGGATCGATTGGTCTCTAAGCTGCGGTTGCCCGTGGAAGGCTGGCGCGGACCGAAGGAGAAATAGTGCTTGTCGATATTTCTATCAATGATTTAGGAGTCATTCGCCATAGCTCTGCGGAATTATCGGAGGGCCTGACCGTATTGACCGGTGAGACCGGTGCAGGCAAAACCATGGTGGTTACGGGGCTTCGATTGTTGGCTGGCGGGCGTGCCGATGCCTCTAGGGTGCGCGATGGCGCTAAAAAAGCGGCCGTGGAAGGCCATTTTAGTTCCGCGAAGGAGAGCATCAGCCAACTGGTGGACTCGGTGGGCGGCGAGCCAGATGAAAATGGTGAATTTATTGTCTCGCGCACAGTTTCGGCTGCGGGGCGATCGCGGGCGTATTTGGGAGGGCGAGCCGTACCGGCCGCCACGTTGGGAGATTTCGCGCGGGAGATAATTACCGTGCATGGTCAGAATGACCAATTGCGCCTCTTGGCCCCAGAGGAGCAACTCGCGGCCGTGGACCGTGCAGACCCGCAACTGGCTGGCATTCGGGAAGACTATGCTGAGGCCTTTAAAAAGTGGCGCAGCCTGGCCAAGGACTATCGTCGGCGCACGGAGTCACGTAGGGAGCTTGCCCAGGAAGCTGACCGCCTGCAATATGCCCTAGAGGAAATCAACGGTGTGGCACCCGAGCCAGGGGAAGACGCGGAGTTGGTGCAGTTGGTGCAGCGCCTGCAAGACGTCGACGGTCTGCGCGAATCCGCGCACATTGCCTTGGCAGCGATCGATGGAACGGAAGAGATCGATGAGGCTGCTTCTTCGCTGCTAGGGCGCGCGGGATCGGCGTTAGTGGGATCCTCGGATAAAGAGCTGGCGGATTTGGGCGAGCGCATATCTGAAATCACCTCGCAGCTAGGCGATATTTCGGCCGAGCTCGGTGGATACCTCGCGGGGCTGCCGGCAGATCCGAATCTGCTGGAGAAGTCACTGCAACGCCAACAGGATCTCCGAGCCTTGACCCGTAAATACGCCAGCGATATCGACGGCGTTTTGGCATGGCGCGATGAGGCGGAGTCCAAATTGCAGTCGATGGATACCTCCACTGAAGTCCTCGAGGAACTTAAGGCGCAGGTCAAAGAGGCCGAGCAGGAGATGAAGCGGAAGGCGGCGAAGCTTACGAAAAGCCGCCGGAAAGCGGCGGAGGCACTGGGCAAGTTGGTGACTGAAGAGCTGCATGGATTGGCCATGCCGAATTCCACTTTGTCGGTTGAGCTGTCCGCGGCTAAGTATTCCAAGACAGGCGCCGATGCTGCGGAGTTGCAGCTCAATGGGAAGCCTTTGGCCACTGCGGCCTCCGGTGGCGAGTTGTCTCGCGTCATGCTGGCCCTTGAGGTCGTGCTCGCCAGCGAAGACGGTGCGACCTTGGTTTTCGATGAGGTCGATGCTGGCGTGGGCGGGCGTGCGGCGGTAGAAATTGGGCGTCGGCTAGCACGGCTGGCTGCGCACAATCAGGTTATCGTCGTGACCCACCTGCCGCAGGTAGCGGCGTATGCGGATGCGCATTTGCATGTCTCGAAGGACAAATTTACCTCGGGGGTAGCCGAGCTAACGGAGCAGGAGCGCGTGGAGGAATTGGCGCGCATGCTGGCTGGTTTGGATGACACGGAGACGGGGCGCGCGCATGCCCAAGAGCTTTTTGATCGCGCACAAAAAGAAGCTTCCGCGCGCCTTACCCAGCTGGCGGACTAAGCAAGGAACAATGGAGCCCATGGCTCTGTTTTCCCGTACCCCCGATCATCCTGGTGAGCATGCTGCATTGCGCGATTGCACCCCGGGAGCGAAAGGTCTTAAGAAGTTTTCTGCAGGTGACATCGCCGTTATTGATGCGGCGAATATTTCTCGCCCCGAGGCACAAACGCTTGTGGAATTACAGCCCTCCGCGGTGGTCAACGTCGCCAGGTTTTCTACTGGCTCCATTCCTAATTGCGGTCCGCACATGCTTCTCGATGCCGACATTGACCTCCTCGAAGGCCTCGGCGAGGACTTTATTTCGGAGTTTAAGGATGGCAAGAAGGCACATATTGGGGACGATGGAAAGGTCTACGTCGCGGATAAAGTAATCGGGACGGGGCAGAAGGTTTCCAGGGAGCGCGCAGACAAGAACTTCAAGGCGGCACAAAGCGCACTCATTGATCACATGGAGTCCTATTTCGCGAGCTCCATCGACTTCATTAACTCTGAAGGCCCCTTGCTTATCGATGGCCTCGGGGTCCCCGCATCCGGTGCCGAGATTGCTGGCCGGAAGGTCATTGTTTTATCTCCCACCGAAGACCACCGCTCCCAGCTAAAAGAATTGCGGAATTTCATTCGGGAGTATGAGCCGCTGCTCATTGCGGTTGATGAAGCCGCGGATTCTTTGCTGGAGCAGGGATATAAGCCTGACTTTATCATTGGCGATCCTGCCAAGGTGAGCGATGAGTCGCTGCGTTGCGGCGCGCGCATTGTGGTGCCCGCGGATCCAGAAGGCAGCGTGGAGAGCATTGACCGCATCCAAGAATTGGGCATCGGAGCCATGACGTTTCCGGCGGCTTCGGAATCGGCCACGGATTTAGCGCTGCTCTTTGCGGATTACCACGGTGCGGGCCTTATCGTGCAGGCAGGTGGTGGTTTTGACCTCGATGATGTTTTTGCCAACCGCGTGGCTCCGTCTGCTGTACTGTCTCGGCTGAAGGCCGGAACCAAGGTGGTCGATGCTGAGGCAGTAATCAACCTGTATTCCGCTCCGTCCTCGCACCTTGGTTGGCTATGGGCCCTTTTGAGCATTTTGGTGGCGATTGCAGCGATCATCTTGATCGTGGGCTTCGGCGGGAGCCAGGATTTCTTGAGTAATTTAAGCCAGACGTGGTCGAGCCTATTCTAAGCGGGGGTAAAAATATGGCGAAAGCGCAACTAATTACGGGCCTCGGACTTGGGGCGGCGGTTGGAGTGGCCCTTGGTGCCTTGGTGATCGCGCCCAACCTGACCACCAGCGTGGCCGACGATGACCCGATCCGTGCAGAACACCGCAAGGTGGTGCAAGAAAATAAGATCTTGCAGAATCAAAACGAGGCGAGTGATGACATCGTCAGTGATGTAGCCCCAGATTTGGTCTCCGGTACATTATCGCAGCGGCCAGTGCTGGTTATTTCCACCGATGATGCAAATAGCAATGAACTTTCTGAAATCACGAAACTCTTAGAAGCCTCCGGGGCCACCGCTGCAGGAGAAATCAAGCTAAGTAAAGACTTCCTGCGGGGGGAAAGCAAAGACGATATCGTAAAAATCCTTAAAGATAAGGCCCCGAAAAAGGCAGATCTTAAGGGACTCGATAAAACCGTGGGAAGCTACGGCGGCGAGGTTTTGGGGGCGGCCTTATCCATGGATCCAGAAAGCACGGAGCCAATCGCAAGCGTAAAGGAACGATCTGAGCTGCTGCGTGCCCTGCGCGATGAGGATTTTATTGATTATAAGGACGGGACCATCCTTCCCGCCCAGTCCATCATCATTGTTTCCGGCAGTGGGGTGCGCGGATACTATTCGGACACCTTGGCTGAGTTAGCCACCGCTTTGGATGAGGTCAATGGCAGCGTGGTGCTTAGCGCACGGAGCAAGCAGACCCAAGATGATAAGACAGTGGAGCAGTTGCGCACCAAAGACGTGGATCTTTCTACCGTAGATGGTATTGAGCGTGCGGTAGAGCGCATTGCCGTGATTTCCGCTACCGAAGAACAGCTTAATGGGGGCAGGGGAGACTACGGTTCAGCAGAAAGCGCGGATTCCGCCCTACCTGAAGAGGAGAAATAACAGTGACCCACGATTTTCAAGTCTTGGATTCAGAGTTAATTTTCGATGCCCCTATCGTGGCCGTACGCCGCGATACCCTATCCATGCCGGGAGGGAACACCGCGGATAGGGAGATCATCGAGCACTTGGGCGCCGTCGCGGTGGTCGCCCTAGATGAGGATCGGCGCATCGCGATGGTGCATCAGTACCGGCATAGCGTCGGCAAGCGGCTGTGGGAACTGCCGGCAGGATTGCTTGATGTAAAGGGCGAGGATGAGCTTTCCGGCGCGCAGCGCGAGTTGCAGGAGGAAGCGGGCCTTGCCGCGAAGGATTGGGAAGTTCTCACGGATATGGTGACCTCACCGGGGTTTTGTGAGGAAGCCGTGCGGATTTTCCTTGCTCACGACCTTAGTGAGGTACCGGCGCTGCAGGATACCGGCGATGAAGAAGCCGATATGGATTTTGCCTGGGTTGATTTAGATAAGGCAGTTGACAAGGTGCTGGGCGGTGAGATAGTTAATTCCGTTGCGTGCGCGGGTATTTTATCTGCATATGCCACGGTCATTGGTGGAAAGCCGACGCGTTCGGTGGATGCGCCGTTCGATTTGCGCCCAACCCATATGGCTGCTCGACGCAGCGGACCGGATCTGAAAAAGCAGTGACTGCTGCAGAGGACATCGCTCAGACTTGGTTGAATCACCTCGCCGTCGAACGCGGCGTTTCAGCAAATACCCTGAGCAATTACCGGCGGGATATTCGCCGGTATGTGGATTGGCTGGCAGCAAATGGGGTCCAGGACCTACGGCAGGTAACTCGACCTATGGTGGAGGCCTATTTAAAGGATCTGCGTGAAAATATGGCGGTATCTTCTGCCAACCGTGCCCTCATCGTTGCGCGCGGGTTGCATAAATTCGCCGTTGCGGAGGGCGAAGTTGATAGCGATGTTGCGGCCGAGGTGAGCCCGCCTTCCACGGGGCAACACTTGCCCGAGACCTTGAGCGTGGATGAGGTGACTCGGCTTATCGAATCGACGCCTACGGAAACACCGGTTGACCTCCGCGATAGAGCGCTTCTAGAAGTGCTCTATGGCACTGGGGCGCGCATCTCTGAGGTAATCTCGCTCAACGTCGATGACGTAACTACTGCCGATGACGTCTTAATGCTGCATGGCAAAGGCAATAAGGAGCGGCTTGTACCCCTTGGCTCGCACGCCAGGCAGGCCATCGACGCCTACCTAGTGCGCGCCCGGCCCGTGCTGGGAAAGGGGAAGACCGCCGCGCTATTATTGAATACCCGCGGTGGGGCGCTATCGCGGCAAAGCGCGTGGTCCATCATTAAGACGGCCGCGCAGCGCAGCCAGTTGGATAAATCTATTTCCCCGCACACGCTGCGCCATTCTTTTGCCACGCACCTTCTCGAAGGCGGTGCCGATGTGCGCACCGTGCAGGAGCTTTTAGGGCATTCCTCAGTAACTACGACGCAGATCTATACGCACGTCACTGCTGATTCCTTGCGGGAGGTGTGGAGGACCGCGCATCCTCGGGCGTAGCTTCCACTGCTCAAGTCAAAGTTAGAGACTTGATATTTGCAAAGTCTCGGTAGTCATAAAGGGGAGCGGGTACGCTATAGTTACAACGTTGTAAGCAACCCTATGCCAAATGTCATGGTCCATGACTTGGCGTCAAGGAAGAAGGTTTGACTGTGAGCGAAGAGGGTCTCTTTTCAGCCTCTGATGTAGAGACGGGGCTAACTGGCCGCCCTGTCCGCGAGCTGCCGGAACCCGCCCCCTTGGAAAAACATGGGCCCGCCACCATCATCTCGATGTGTAACCAAAAGGGCGGCGTGGGCAAGACCACGTCAACCATCAATATGGGGGCCTGCCTCGCAGAGTATGGACGCAAGGTCCTACTGGTTGATTTGGACCCGCAAGGCGCCCTTTCGGCTGGGCTGGGATTAAACCATGACGACATCGAGGACTCGATTTATGACGTAATGCTGGATAGCCATACCTCTATCCACTCCGCCATTCACCACACCAGCGTGTCCGGCATGGACCTCGTTCCGGCCAATATTGACCTTTCCGCAGCAGAGATCCAGATGGTCAATGAAGTAGGCCGCGAGCACACCTTGGCGCGAGCCCTGCGTCCGGTGCGCCGCGACTATGACTTCATCATTATTGACTGCCAGCCTTCCTTGGGGCTGCTTACGGTCAACGCCTTGGCCTGTTCCCAGGGCGTCATCATCCCCATGGAATGCGAGTTCTTCTCGCTGCGCGGGCTTGCCTTGCTCACGGACACGGTGGAAAAGGTCTCTGACCGCATCAACTTCGATCTGGAAGTCATGGGCATTTTGGTCACCATGTTTGATCGGCGCACCAAGCATGCCCGCGAGGTAATGTCCCGCGTGGTGGAATACTTTGGGGATCAAGTATTCGATACCGTCATTACTCGTACCGTGCGCTTCCCAGAAACCTCCGTGGCCGGCGAGCCCATTACCTCGTGGGCACCTAATTCGCAGGCCGCGCAGCAATACCGCGATCTGGCGAAGGAAGTCATCGAGCGCTCGACCGTCTAAGCTACCGTGACGCAACCAGAGATTACGGGATTCCGCATTGCCCTGCGGAATTTCGAGGGGCCATTTGATCTGCTTTTGCAGCTCATCCAGGCCAAGAAGATGGATATCACGGATGTGGCCTTGTCTGAGGTGACCGATGAATTTGTGGGCTACACGCGCCAATTGGGCGAGAACGCGGATCTGGATGAAACGACTGATTTCTTGGTCGTGGCGGCAACGCTATTGGACTTAAAGGCCGCACGGCTATTGCCACGGGGTGAGGTCGATGATCTAGAGGACCTAGAGTTGCTGGAGTCGCGTGACCTGCTCTTTGCCCGGCTTTTGCAGTACAAGGCCTATAAACAGGCGGCGGACCAATTTGCCCGCTGGCAGCGAGAGGCGCAGTGCAGTTATCCGCGCGCGGTCAGCATCGAGGAGCAATTTGCAGAGCTTTTACCTCCCGTGATGTTGGGGCATACTCCAGCGAGCTTTGCGGAAATGGCGGCGGGTGTCTTTCGCCCCAAGCCGCCGGAAGAAGTGGCAACGGGCCATATTCATGGCGTTGCCGTCTCCGTGCCTGAGCAGGCTGGAAAGATCCTCGAAACGCTTAAACTCATGGGCGCTGGGCAGTGGACAAGTTTTTCTTCGCTGACCCGGGATTGCACCACAACCATGCATATCGTCGGCAGGTTCTTGGCGCTCTTGGAACTATTTAAGGCCAAGGCGGTTGATGCCCAGCAGGAGGAAGCACTGGGCCAGCTGGACCTTTCCTGGACCGGCTTGGACGTAGATCCCGCAGTCGTTGCAGCAGCAAATTGGGACTAGTACTAGCACCGCCGTCGCTGGTTGTAATCTAAGGGGCATGGATCTTCCGCTCATTTCGCAATTGCGGTCCCGGCTCGAGTCGATCTTGCTGGTGCTTGATTCGCCGGCATCCGTAGAGTCCTTGGCACGGGCGCTTAACGTGGAACCGGCGGTCATTAGTGACTGCCTGCGGACCATTCAACGCGAATTCGACAACCGCGGCTCTGGAATTGAGCTGCGCGAAACCCCTGAGGGTTGGCGGTTTTATACCCGCCAGGAAAACGCCAGCGCGGTGGAGGAGTTTTTATTGGATGGGGCGCAAACGAAGCTCTCGCGCGCGGCCTTGGAGACGCTAGCCGTCGTGGCCTATCGCCAACCGGTCACACGCCAGCAGGTCTCTGCGGTCCGCGGTGTCAACGTGGACGGCGTAATGCGCACCCTTAACCTGCGAGGGCTCATCCGCGAGCTCCCGCAGGATGAGTTCGAAGGAGCGTCGCACCGGTATGAAACCACGGAACTTTTCCTCGAACTCTTAGGCATAGACTCGTTGGAACGCCTTCCTGATTTGGCACCGCTTCTCCCAGATGTCGATGCAATCGACGAAGAGTACTGAGGTGGGGTAGACTCACGCAGGTAATTTCATATCTTCGAGAGAAAAGGACACTTAAGTGACTCCTCCCGCTCGCCGTGACGGCACACCGGATAAGAAGCAGCGAGACAGCGATATCGTTGTCTCTAATGCCAAGCCGGCTCGTAATCAACACGTTTCCAAGAAAAAGCAGAAGGCCACTGCAGAATCGGTGGCGCGCGATTTGGGCGCTGACTGGCTGGTCGATGACGATAAGCCCAAGGGCGAGCGCCTGCAGAAGGTCTTGGCCAAGGCGGGCGTCGCATCGCGCCGCCACGCGGAGATCCTCATTGATGCCGGCCGTGTCGAAGTAAATGGCAATGTCATTCTCAAGCAGGGCGTTAAGGTCAATCCCGCCGTGGACGTCATCCGCGTCGACGGTGTTCGCGTTAACGTCAACGAAGACCAAGAATATTTCATCCTCAATAAACCCCGCGGAATGCAGTCAACGATGTCAGATGACCTCGGCCGCCCCTGCGTGGGTGACGTGGTGTCTGAAAAGGTTGCCTCGGGCCAGCGCCTATTCCACGTAGGCCGCTTGGATGCGGATACGGAAGGCCTGCTCATCCTCACCAACGATGGGGAATTGGCCAACCGCCTGATGCACCCCAAGTATGAGGTGAAGAAAACCTACTTGGCCACGGTATTGGGTGAGGCCGATAATAAGCTTGTGCGCCAGCTCAAAGAGGGCATCGAGCTAGAAGATGGCCTGGCAAAGGCCGATTTCGTGCAGGTAGTGGACAAAAACCAGGGGTTCTCTCTGGTCCGAGTAGAGCTGCACGAAGGGCGCAAGCACATCGTGCGCCGCTTGCTGAAGGAAGCCGGCTATCCCGTGCAGCGCTTGGTGCGCACCAAGCTGCACACGGTCCAATTGGGCGATATGAAGCCCGGCGGACTGCGCGCGCTAAATTCCAACGAGTTGACGAGCTTGTACAAGGCGGTGGGAATGTAATGATTTCGAATATGCCTGATGAAGGCCTGATTCTTGCGGTCGATGGCCCCTCCGGAACGGGAAAGTCCACGACATGCCGGGCCCTAGCCAAGCAATTGGATGCAAAATACATCGATACCGGCGCCATGTACCGCGTGGCAACCTTGGCGGTATTGCGCCAAGGCGTGGATCCCGCGGACAAGGAAGCGGTGATTTCCGCGACGGCTAACCTCCCCTTGGAGGTCTCCGATGATCCGGATTCCACGCAGGTGCTTTTCGATGGCGCCGATGTCTCCCGCGTCATCCGGGGAGATGAGGTCACCCAGAACGTCTCCGCAGTATCTGCCATCCCGGAGGTGCGGGAGAACTTGGTGTCATTGCAGCGCACGCTGGCGCAGCGCGCCCACCGCGCCATCGTAGAGGGCCGCGATATCGGCACCGTCGTGTTGGCCGATGCACCAGCGAAGGCCTTTATGACGGCTTCTGCAGAAGTCCGTGCGCAGCGCCGACACGATCAAAACGAAAAGGCCGGCATTGCCTCCGATTTTGAATCTGTACTGGCGGATGTGCAGCGCCGCGATGCCGCGGATTCTTCCCGCGCAACCTCGCCGCTTCGCCCAGCCGACGATGCCACTATCGTCGATACCTCTGACATGAGCCCGGAGGACGTCGTGCAGGCTCTAATCAACGTGGTTAAGGAGTCCCGCTCATGAGCAATAAAGATTTTGAGTCCCCAGAGGAAGAAGTCACGCAGTTCCATTACCCTGCGGGTAAGTTCGACGAGGAAACGGTAGAGACCTCGCCGGGTTGGGCTACGGACGATTTCGATGCTGAAGAATTTGATTACGACTTTGATGAGTCAGAGTTCGGCGAGGCCGATTACGGGGATGAGGAAGACCTAGAGCAGCCTCTCAGTGAGGACGAGTGGGAGCAGCTCTCGCAATCGCTCGGATTTGCCGATGCCACTGAAGAAGCCCTGTGCACCGTCGCTATTGTGGGGCGGCCGAATGTGGGCAAGTCTTCGCTGGTTAATCGCTTCCTCGGCCGCCGCGAGGCCGTTGTAGAAGATCACCCTGGCGTGACCCGTGACCGCGTCTCCTACGTGGCGGACTGGAATGGACAGCGCTTTATCGTGCAGGATACCGGCGGCTGGGATCCCAACGTCAAAGGCATGCACGCCGATATCGCCCGACAGGCAGAAATGGCGATGGATACCGCCGATGTCATCGTGATGGTGGTAGACACCAAGGTGGGCATTACCGAAACCGATGAGGTCATGGCGCGCCGCCTGCAAAAATCCCCGGTTCCGGTGATCGTGGTATCGAATAAATTCGATTCCGATAACCAGTATGCGGATATGGCGCAGTTTTACGCCTTGGGCCTCGGGGATCCGTGGCCGGTTTCTGCGCAGCACGGGCGCGGTGGCGCAGACGTGCTGGATGAGATCCTGCGCAGCTTCCCCGAAGAACCGCGCGAGACCTCAATTACGTCGGGACCTCGCCGTGTCGCGCTCGTCGGCAGGCCGAATGTGGGCAAGTCCTCGCTGCTCAATAAGCTCACCAGCGAGGAGCGCTCGGTGGTAGATAATGTCGCCGGCACCACGGTAGACCCCGTGGACTCGCTGGTGCAGCTGGATGAGCAGTTGTGGAAGTTCATTGATACCGCGGGCCTGCGCAAGAAGGTCAAGAATGCGCAGGGCCACGAATACTATGCTTCCTTGCGCACCCGCGGCGTGATCGATGCTGCCGAGGTATGCATCATGCTTATCGATGCCTCCGAGGAGATTTCCGAGCAGGACCAGCGCGTGCTCAATATGGTGCTGGAATCCGGCAAAGCCTTGGTCATCGCGTTTAATAAGTGGGACCTGATGGATGAGGACCGCCGCTATTACCTCGATCGTGAGATTGACGAGCAGCTGC
Organism: Corynebacterium sp. KPL4015; assembly: GCF_040225725.1. NCBI lineage: Bacteria > Bacillati > Actinomycetota > Actinomycetes > Mycobacteriales > Corynebacteriaceae > Corynebacterium > Corynebacterium sp. KPL4015. The sequence continues at coordinate 15,018 of NZ_JBEHGF010000007.1, forward strand.
GGCACTTACCGTGGGTAACCCGCGTTAACATTTCTGCTGAGACCGGTCGCGCCTTGCAAAAGCTGGAGCCGGCCATGATTGAGGCCCTAGAAAGCTGGGATCAGCGCGTGTCTACCGGTCAGCTCAACAACTGGATGCGTGAGGCGATTGCGGCCAACCCGCCGCCGATGAAGAATAATCGTTTGCCGCGCGTGCTCTTTGCTACACAGGCATCAACCCAGCCACCGACGATTGTTCTATTTACCACTGGGTTTCTCGACGCATCCTACCGGCGCTACCTTGAGCGCAAGTTCCGCGAGCGCTTTGGTTTCCACGGCACGCCCATCCGCATCGCCGTGCGCGTGCGCGAACGCCGAGGCAAAAAGCGGAAATAAGGGATTACTTCGTAGACGAGCGAAGCTTTCACAACTGTGGGGCTTCGCTCGTTTTTTATCTACCTCATTACGCTCGGTGTCATTGGCAGCTAAGCTTGAAAGACATTAGATCATTGGCTTAGGCCCAGAAAGCAAGAAGGTAAATACGGTGTCACAGAAAATCGAGATCTTGCGCGGGCAACATATCACTCTCAAGGCGTTGAGCGTAGACCATACCTCTGGACTAGCTGAGGCGGTGCAGGACGGGGAATTATGGAAGCGGTGGTATACCAAGGTTCCATCACCGAGTGAGATGGAAAAAGCCGTGGAAGAACGCATTTCTTGGTATGACTCCCACGGGTCGCAGCTTTTTACGGTGTTCGATTCTGCTGGCAATACGGTAGGAATGACTGGTTATCAGGCCTTAGAACCAGATAACAGGCGGGCACAGATCGGATACACCTGGTACCGAGCATCGGCGCAGAATACCGCGGTTAATGCAGACTGCAAACTCGCCCTCATGGGCCACGCATTTGAGCAGCTTGATTGCTTATCGGTATTCTTCACCACCAACTCCTTTAACCGCGAAAGCCGCCGTGCATTGGAATCCCTAGGGGCACATCTTGATGGAATCCTTCGTGGCCACCAGATACTCGATAACGGGTTGGTTAGGGACACCTGCGTGTACAGCGTGCTGCGGCATGAGTGGCCCGCAGTGAAAAATCACTTGCAGTATAAGGTTGAATTAAAGTCTGGGAAGCAAAGGGCGTGAGGACCCACAATCAACGGTGAGGGTTAGTCTCCCGTACCAGCACGAACGCATCAGAGGAGGCCCCGGTCGGCAGAATGGCCTCTGTGCTCGTGCAGGAAAGCGGGTTCGATGGTAGATGATATTGCTGTTTAACCTGGTATTTTACCACTGAGAAGAGCAGAAGTGTCACTAGTGCTGGTGTGACACTTCGCTCTTCTTTTCGTTTCGGTGATAGCACTATGGCACCGATAAGATAAAACTTGTCAACCATTTACTTTCTGTTTGAAAGGCATGACATGTTAGCGAATGTGATTGCCCCGGATTCAATCCTGGCTATCGTGCTTCAAGTCATAATCATTTTAAGTGCTTTGTTATTGGGTACCCGCTACGGCGGGATCGGCCTTGGATTGATTTCCGGCATCGGCTTAATGCTCATGGTCTTCGTGTTTGGATTGGCACCGGGCGAGCCCCCTGTGTCGGTCATGCTGACGATCATTGCCGTTATCGGCTGTGCAGCCACACTGCAACAAGCACAAGGGTTGGAAGTGATGATGCAGCATGCGGAGAAGTTCTTGCGTGCTCATCCAGAGCGCATCACCATTTTGGCTCCACTGACCACTTGGTTCCTCACCGTACTGTGCGGTACTGGCCACGTGGTCTACACCATGTTTCCGATTATTCAAGATATCGCGCTCAAAAAGGGAATCCGTCCTGAGCGCCCGATGGCAGTGGCCTCGACCTCGGCGCAGATGGGTATTACCGCTTCGCCGGTGTCCGTGGCTACTGTTTCTCTTGCATCAATCCTTGCGGAAAATGCTGGAGCTATCGACAAGGCCTATTCGATTCCGCAAATTCTTATGGTGGCGCTACCCGCGTCCTTGTGTGGTGTTCTTCTCGCCGCGTTTTGGTCGCTGCGTCGCGGCAAAGACCTGGACAAGGATCCGGTTTTCCAAGAGCGGATGAAAGACCCAGAGTTTGCTGCCAGCATCAACGAGAGCGCCGACTCGCTCATCGGTAAGGAATTTTCCCGCGAGGCTAAGCGCTCGGTAGTCGTCTTCCTTATCGCTATTGCCTGCGTGGTACTCCTCGGCGCCTTCGAGTTCCTGCGCCCCTTGGTTCCTGGTGATGACGGCGAGCTTAGCCCGGTATCGATGAACCTGGTGATCCAGATAGTCATGCTCGTTGCCGGTGCCATCATCCTGCTTAGCTGCAAGGTGGATACTAAAAAGATTGCGTCTACTCCTGTATTCAAGGCCGGCATGACAGCTGTATTTTCTGTCTTTGGTGTTGCGTGGATGGCAGATACGTTTTTCCAATCCCACATCGATGCACTGGAGACGAACTTGGGTTCCGTCGTCGAGGCGGCCCCATGGACGTACGCCGTTGTGCTGGTAGTTGTGTCCAAGTTGGTAAATTCGCAGGCTGCTGCCTTGGTAGCGATTGCACCCATTGGTTTGCAATTGGGCATTGACCCGGCTGTCATCGTCGGGTTCTACGGTGCGGCTTATGGTTACTTTATCTTGCCCACGTATCCTTCCGACTTGGCCTGCATCGGCTTCGATCGCACGGGTACGACGCGAATTGGCAAATACGTCATCAACCACTCGTTCCTTATCCCCGGAGCGATCTCCGTATTCACCTCTTGTGTGGTCGGCTCCCTCTTGGCTCAGGTTCTCTTGTAATCAGTCGCGAGACTTCGCCTCCCGTACCAGCACGAAAGCATCCGTGCGGTACGGGATGTGTAGTTTTTGCCCGGCAGAAAAGCCCATGTGCTCGTAGAGGTACCAGTTTAGGTTGTGGGTCATGCGCTCGTGGATGTCCTCGCTATTTCTGAGCCAGTATGAACGGGTGTGCATGAGTTGGTGGAGCTGTTCTGGGGTGAGTTCGTGGGTCCAGCTCAGCCGGAGCTCGCGGTCTAAGGTCCAAGGCGCCTTGTACTCCGGATAGAAGCCGGGCTTATGCACGTCGCCAGAGTGCATGATGCGGCTTAAACGGAGGATCCACGGATCCGCGTGGACATCGAGGGTATTCCACACTAAAAGCACGCGCCCGCCCGGCGCGAGGATGCGGTCCAGCTCGGCGGAAGCGGCGGCAACGTCGACCCAGTGCCAGGTTTGGGCGAGGCAGGCGGCGTTGAGGGAGGCATCGGCAAGCGCGGTGTGCTCGGCCGTGGCGCGGATGATGGGAATGTCCAGGCGGTGTTGGAGCACGCGGGCCATATCTGCCGATGGCTCGACCGCAAGCACGTTGGGGTTGGTGAGGGACTCAGTGAGCTTGCCGGTGCCGGCGCCGATATCGGCAACGCGGTGGGCGCCGGCAATGAGCTCAGCAACCTCGGGCGGGTAATGGGGGCGGACGTCCTGATAGGTATGCGCACCGTGGTGAAAGGCGCGCGCTGCCTGGGTGCGCTGGGGATCGGTGCCAAAGGTAGGTTTCTGCTTCGCAGAGGGATTGCGGTAGCTGGGGAAGTGTTGGGGGTTGGGGTGGCGAGTCGACATAGGCTATCTAACCTACCGGGAATTAGAATGGCTTGTTATGGCAACACTTCCAGAACCATCAGATCCGCGGTGGTTGCTGAAAACCGTCTTCTCTAGGCCTGGGATGACCATTCCCGCCGCTGTGTGCATGGCTATCTCCTTCGTCCTCAATGGCACAACGCCGGTCATCGTGGGTTATGCCATCGATGAAGCGGTGGTGGAAGGATCGATCGAGCGACTGTGGTGGTGGCTTGCACTCCTGGTCCTAGCTTTCGCCTTTAATGCCGTCACCGGGTGGTATGGCCGTGGGCTCAATGCGCGCAGCATGCTCGTTATCGGCCACGACGTGCGCATGGCCATTACGGATCGGATTATGGATCCCAAGGGGATGGGCGGTCCGAAACGCACGCCAGGCGAGTTATTGGCTATTGCCTCTACCGATGCAACCCGCGTACAAAATGCCGTGATGATGACGGTTTTTCCGGTGGCAGAGATTACGTCTATCATTTATGTCGCGGTGATGACCAGTCGGGTGAATGTGCCGCTTGGAGTGGCCATTTTATGCGGCGGTCCCCTTGTGGTGTGGGGATCGCTGCGCTCGGCTGGTCCGTTGCGCATGCGTTCTGGCATCCGGCAAGCGGCATTGGGCCGCGCCAGTGCGACGGCGACGGATATAGTCCATGGCTTGCGCATTATTAAGGGGATCGGGGCGATAGGTACCGTGCGTAAGCGTTATGCGGGTGATTCCGATGCCGCCTATGAGCGAACTGTTGAGGCCAATGCGGCGCAGGCAGGGCTGAATGCTTCTACCGAGGCGTTGGGCTCGATCTATGTCATCGCCGTCGCTGTTGCCGCCGGCTATCTGGCGCTGAATGGGCAGATGAGCACCGGCGAGCTCATTATGGTCATTGGCCTTACCCAATTCATCATTACCCCGATGACCATGCTGGGCCGAAATATTGCCTCCCGGTGGGCCGCGGCGCAGGCGAGTGCGCAGCGAATAGTAGGCCTGCTGGGAGCTCCAGTGCTGCCCGGAGACTCTGCACCACAGGTGCCAGCGCTGCGGCCAGGGGTGACCGCCATTGATGGGCATGCTCCGGAGGAACTGCGAGAGCTACCCCGGGAGAAATTCATCGTCGTGCCGCACGAGGTCATGCTGTTTGACGGGACCGTGCAAGACAATATTCATCCGGATGCGGATACGGCCGCACGGGCCCTAGAGGTGGCTGCGGGCGCGGATATTCCCGGTGGGCTTGACCGTGCCGTGGGAGAGCGCGGAAACAACTTGTCCGGCGGCCAGCAGCAACGAGTCGCCCTTGCCCGCGCTATTGCCGCGGATCCAGAGGTGCTGATTCTTTCTGATCCCACCACGGCGGTCGATTCCGTGACCGAGCAAGAGGTAGCCCACCGCGTTGCGGACTACCGGAAGGATAAACCGACCATCGTCTATACGTCGGCGCCCGCCTGGCATGCAGTGGGGGTGGAGTCCTAATGCGTTTTCCCACCGCCACCTGGCCACAGGTAAGAAAGGTTGTGGCGCAGCAGCTCTCGGCCATCCCGCACGCGCGCCGGCGCGCCGTTATTGCCGTGGTGTTCTTGATCGCCGGGGCAGCGGCCAATGTCAGCATTGCGATCCTGCTCGGCAAGATCGTCGATGCCGTGACGACAGGCACCAGCATTGCCCTCCTCGGAGTCCTGCTCATCGGGGTCGCCGCCGTATCTGCCGCATTGTCGGCGGCGGGATTCTATGTCCTTTCTCAGCTGACCGAGCGCGTCATCGCGTCCCTGCGCGAGGATATGGTCTCTACGGCACTCGGCCTTCCCACGCACCGCGTCGAGGATGCCGGAACAGGGGACTTGGTATCGCGTTCTACCGATGACGTGGCGGAGCTTTCTGCTGCGGTCACGGAGACGGTCCCCGTGCTGGCGAAATCCATTTTTGCCATTGCCTCGACGGGAGTGGCACTGCTTACAGTGGACTGGCAATACCTCGCGGTCATTGTTGCCGTGACCCCGCTGTATTTTTTAGCTGGCCGGTATTACTTGCGGCGTGCCCCACGCAGGTATGCCGCTGAGCGCGCCGCTATGGCGGACCGCGCTCGCCGGCTTTTAGAGGCGATCCACGGCAGGGACACGGTGCGCGCGTTCCGCATGGAAAATACGATGCGCGATCGAATCGGCGCGGCTTCAACGCGTGTGGTGGAAGAGGGATATAACGCGCGCCGGACGATGATGGTTCTCCAAGCTCACCTCACCGGCATTGAACTGGTCTTATTGGCCAGCGGTTTAGCGGTGAGCTTTTGGGTGGTGCAGGCCAATGCGCTTACTGTTGGGGCGGTCACCGCGGCGATGTTGCTGCTTATACGACTGCGCGGGCCACTGATGGGGCTGATGCGCGTGCTAGATACGGTGCAATCTGGGTATGCCTCGTTGGCGCGCATCGTTGGCGTGGTTATCGATCCACCCGCGCCGGTACCGGATAGCGGTGCACCGAGGGGCGATGGCAGCGTGGACATGCGGGATATTTCCTTCCGCTATGGCGATAACTCTTGGGCCGTTGAGGGACTCAACCTAAAGATTAAGCCGGGCGAAACGGTTGCCCTCGTCGGGGCGTCTGGGGCGGGGAAGTCCACAGTGGCAGCGTTGCTCGCGGGCTTGCGCGTCCCGGATAAGGGCACAGTGCTTGTCGATGGCGTCGAGGTTGCGCTGCTTTCCGATGCCGAGCGTATCCAGCGCCTCGCCCTTGTCTCCCAGGAGGTGCACGTCTTTTCTGGGAGCCTGCGCGAGGATCTTGCGCTGGCGGCGCCACAGGCTACCGATGCTGAAATGGTGCAGACCCTACGCCAAGTGCAGGCTGACTGGTTCTTCGATCTGGAGGCGGGCCTCGATACCATCGTGGGCGCGCAAGGCATGCCGTTGGACCCGGTGGCGGCGCAGCAATTGGCTCTTGCCCGAATCGTGCTGCTGGATCCCCGCATTATTATCTTGGACGAAGCCACGGCGGAAGCAGGCTCGGTGGGCGCTGAATCCTTAGAGGACGCCGCAGAGACTGTGATGGAGGGTCGGACCGCCTTAGTGGTTGCGCACCGCCTGGATCAGGCTTCGCGCGCCGATGCCATCGTGGTCATGGACAATGGCCGGGTGGTAGAACAGGGTAGCCATTTAGAACTGCTAAATTATGGGGGCCGTTATAAACAATTATGGGCCGCTTGGCAGAAGGGACGAACATCATGAGACGGAGGCCGGTGCGCGCTGCGTTGAGCACCGCAGTCTTGTGCTGCGTGGCGGCGCTGGGCGTGTCATGCGCAAATAACGAGGAAGAATCGGGCTCGGCGGCACGCAGCGAAAGCACGCAAGCGCACGGTTCGGCTGCCTCGCAGCTCGGGATTCCTACCTCTGCGCCGCTCAGTGGGCCGGAACCAGGATCGCATACGACGATTAACCTTCCGTCCGGGCGCTCATTTATCCTCAGCGTGCCAGAAAAGTATACGTCCCAAAAACAGTGGCCAGTGGTCATGGCTTTTCACGGGTGGGGGCAGTCGGCGGAAAACCTGCGCGGCTATTCCCGCCTCGATGCGGCACAAGCCATCACCGTATTTCCCACGGGCAAGAAAAAGGCCTGGAGTCCCGCCCCGTACGCGGAAACCAGCGGGAGCGAGGACAAGAAATTCGTGCTCGATATCCTCGATTCCCTCCGCGCGACCTACAACGTCGATGATTCGCGGCTTTTTGCCACCGGCATGTCCAACGGCGGCGGTTTTGCTGCCTACCTGGCCTGCCAGATGCCCGGCATCTTCCACTCGGTTGCCACCATTTCCGCTGCGTATTACGAAGATATCCTGAAAGACTGCGCCCATGAACCGGTAGGGCGCCTGGATATGCACGGCACCGATGACCCCGTCGTGGGCTATTACGGCGGAACCCGACACAAGACCAAGTATTTCTCCGTTGAATCTGTCTTAGAGCAGGACCGCAAGCGCAATAAATGCTCGGAGAAGGTAGATACCAACCGTTTGGTCAATAATGCCCTCGACATGCATTGGCGGGGCTGCACCGCACCGCTGGAGCATATCCGCATCGGTGGCGGCTCCCACGTGTGGCCGGGTGGTATTGGAGACAAAAATAATGAAGTAGGAAAGTTCTTCGCCACTGACCGCGTCCTGGACTTCTTCGGCATTCCGGGCAGACCCGACGGCACCCGCGAAACCTAGATCGCGCGGTAGGCCCGGAAAGAGGACCCAGGCACGGATCGCACGCGCTCGACGCAAATATCCGCGACGCTGAGAAAGCCTGCCCGGTGCGCTGCACTGTCCGGGGCAGTGGGCTCTGGAATTTGCACTAGGTGAAAGCTGCGCTCGCCCTTATCCTCTCGGTTAAGTTCGATGACCGCCTGCGCCGTGGTGCCAGAGCCTGCGAAAAAGTCGAGCACCCGGGCATGGGCGCCGCCGCCAATGGCGATGAGATGCTTGATAAGGCGTACTGGCTTGGGGAAATCAAAGATTCCCTCCACGCCCATGACGTCCTCTGCGTCGCGGCGTCCGGTGCGCGTTACGCCAAACCTTTGCCCATCGAGGATGGAACGCGGCCGCGCCCCTGCTTTTTGATAGTTCTTGGTGTAGACAAAACCGCGCCGAAAGACCAGCTCATCGTAGCGCTTTGCCACCATATCCTTGCCCCAGCGCCAACGCGCTATCTGGCTGTGGCCAGCCGGTTGGTCAGGCCAGTGTTGCGTGCCATCGGGAGAGGAAATGGGAAAATCAAGCGATGGCAGATACCCCAGAGTCTTAGAATCTAAGCGCACCAAGGAGTATTTGCCACGTTCATCCTCGTGGTTATATTTGGTGCTCGTATAGCCCTCAGCATCTACATTGAATCCGGGGTTATCCGGGTTCTTGGCATAGCAGAGGATGTATTCGTGTTCTACCACCGCATACTTGGAATCGTTTTTCCCAGTGCCGGCCTTTTTCCAAATGAATTGCCCGGCATAGCAGCCCTCGCCAAAAACCTCGTCTAAAACCTTGCGGGTATTAGCAGCCTCGTCCTCTCCAATGGAGACGAATATAAAGCCGTTCTCCGCCAAAACGCGCCGCGCCAAGATGAGCCGCGGGAGCATCATGGAAAGCCACTCGGCGTGCCACTGGGCATAGCTGCCGGAATTTACCTCGCGCCGCGCGCGGTAATTATCGCGGTAGACAAAGTCCCGGCCGGTGTTATACGGCGGGTCGATGTAGATGACATCGAAAGTCTCGCCCGTGGAAGCCCAGTGCTGTAGAACCGGCAGGTTATCGGACAAGTGGATGCTATTGGGCGAGGTAGGAGAGGTGCTTAACGCAGCATCGAGCTCGAACTCGGAAGATAGGGGAGCCTCCGCCGCCGCGCGCGCGGCTTGCTTGCCAGGCCATACCAGCCCAAAGAATTCTCCGGCGTTGCCATCTGCACTAGGGCTAGTGTGGGTCATTTGTTGCCTTTTCCGTGCGAGCTGGTCAATGGTCTCATTAACGCTATCACTTTAGGACCTCTGACTAGCTTTGGTGGCGAAGCACCGGCAGTGTCGTTATCGTGGGCAGTGTTGCCGGATGCGGCAATGGTTAGATGAAGTAAACAACGAAAGGATTAGCAATGGGTATCTTTGACAAGGCAAAGGAAGCACTGAACTCCGAAAAGGGCGAGGAAGTTACCAAGGAAGGCCTGGACAAGGCCGAGGACTTTGCCAAGGACAAGCTGGGCGAGGACAAGGCAGACCAGGTGGACAAGGCCCGCGATGCCATTGATGACAAGCTCGGCACCAATGACGACGGTGACGACGAGAACAAGTAGTTCTCGCCCTAATTTCTAATTAAATAACGCTTAAGCCCCGTTCCAGACAGGAGCGGGGCTTAAGCCTAGGTCTATGGCCGATTTTTCTGGAAAACGCGGTCCAATTGGGCTGGAGAAAAATGTGTTCTTTAAATCCAGCCCTGAGTTTGGGCTTTCGTCGCAGCCTCGTAGCGATTATTTGCATCGGTTTTTGTCATGATACTGGAGACGACGTTGCGTACACTGCCTGGACTAAGATGCACTTTGCGCGCCAGTTCTGAGGAAGTCACCCCAGATAATAAAAGCCGCGCGATTCCTCGTTCCCGGGGTGTGAGCGGGTTGTCCGGGGTAAAAAGACTTTCTCGTGCTAAGGCAGGATCGATCACCCGCAGCCCAGCCTTTACTCGGCGAATTGCCTCCGCGAGTTGTTCTGGGGGAGTGTCTTTGACTATGAATCCAGCGATGTCAGCATCAATAGCACGTTTTACATAGCCGCCGCGGCCAAAAGTAGTAACGATGAGGCATTTGCATGGACTGTCGGAGAGCTCTTCAGCTACGTCTAGACCGCTCTTTCCAGGCATCTCAATATCGAGTAGAGCTACCTCCACGTTGTGCTTGACAACGAGCCCCGCAACCTCGTTGCCAGTCGCGCATTGAGCAACTACGTCAATATCTGGTTCGGTAGCTAGGAGAGCGACAAGGGCGCCGCGAACCAATGATTGATCCTCTGCGATAAGGATACGGATGGGTGGAGATGTATCAGCCATCGGAACCAATTTCACTGTCCAAGGGTAGTAACTCAGTATCACCATTCATAGTAATCAGCGCTACGGTGCGGTCGTCCTTCCTCATAATAATCAACTTTCCGCCGCTGTCCTTCATTCGCTTGTGAAGCCCGTGTAGCCCGCCACTTTGGTACTGCATTTTCGGATCGAAGCCGCAACCATCGTCTACGACTTGGAGCTTATTTTGGGTTATGCTAACCCAGCAGTGCTGTGCTCCTGAGTGGCGAATAACGTTAGTGGTGAGCTCACGTAATGCCCAGGAAAAGGCGGCGTCATAAAGTCCTACGGCTTGGACGTTGGCAGGAAGATGCGCTTGAATCCCTGTAGTATCGAATGCTCGTCGTGCTGCCTGAACTTCTCCCGCCAAGGTCGGCATGCGCATCCGGGTAACTGTGGAGCGGACTTCTGCCAAACTCTTACGGGAAAGGTCACTTATTTCTTGAAGCTCGTTTCGAGCTCGAGTTGGATCTACGTCTACTAACCGCTGTGCCAACTCAGATTTTAAATTGATGACGGTAAGCGAGTGACCGAGCAAATCGTGAACGTCGGTGGCAATGTCTTCGCGTTGGCGAGCGAGATCGAGTTGATGCTCCAAATCCGTGCGCGAGTCTTCCCTTTGAGACATTGTGCCTAGCATCACCAGCAAGATTGGCCAGCCGAATATCACAAAGAATGTCCCCAAGAGGTCTTGCGAATCGACGCTCCATAAGGCACCTGTGACTACGAGTCCGGTAAGAAGTACCCATAATAATGCCCGGCGCAGTGGTAATTGAAACCCGAGGAAAGCAGCTAGATAGGGCACAAATGTCGTAGCATAAACTCCGAAGAAGGGAATGGAGATAAGTGCTATGAGCGCTAAGACAGACCACCGAGCGGCCAAGCGATAACGTAAGTTCCAGCCCCGCGGGTAGTAATTCACCGAACCGAAGCTGAAGAAATATACGGCGCTGAAAGCGATAACACAGGCAGTGGATCCTAGGCGCTGCGTAGCGTCCACACCAGGCTGAGCAAAATTGAGAATTAAGCCGAAGAGCAGAAATATAAGCCAAACGCTGGCAAACACCGCATTATTTGTAGCGAATCCCTTAAAGGGCGAGTGGAATGAATTCATTACATTCGTGATTTGTCGCGGTGGAGCAGCGCTGCGCAGGCTCCGACGAAAATTGCGGTCCATACGGCGAAGTTTAGTCCCGCGCTCCACAGGGAATGGTTAACCGTGCCATCGGCATCATTGAGCAGTTGCATCCCTTCTGCCAATGGCCATTGAGCCAACACGACTGGGCCAAAAAGGGGTGTAAAGCGGCCAAACGCCATAAGTGAGGAAGATAGAGGGATAAAGACATTGGCGGCGAACAGCAGGAGGACAATAGAGGAAGAAGCAATGGCCACGGAGTTATCCGTCGGTAAAGCAAGTGCCCATATCATCCCATATAAGTCAAAGGGAATAGAGACAATAGCGCAAGCAAGAAAGGACAAAGCCCACTGGTGGGGCTCCATGTCAGCTTTAGTTAATGCGCCGGTGAGAAACACCGCCGTAATGGGTAGTAGAGCTTGCAATGCTATGGATGTGATATTCGCCCAGAGGATTTGGTGAGGGCGCAGCGGAGTAAGCGCTAGTTGACGTCTCCAACCGGACCGAGCATCAGTGACTGAAGAAGCGGCAGTTCCCACTGCACCGGCGACGCCGCCGTACAGGGCCATGCTGATCATTTGGAGAGCTGCAAATTTACCGTTATGAATGGGAAGGCTGCCAACGTCCATTAGTGTGCCGAAAAGTAAATAGAAAAATACCGGCAAAATGGTGGTGAAAAATAGCGGGGCGAGGTTGCGGCGCAGCCGGAGGAAATTGTACCCAGCAAAGCGCATTGTGTTTCTAAACGCGGGTGCAGTGGAACTTTTAGGCATGGTTGAGGTCTTTCTTTTGGTGGTGACGGGAGGAAAAAATGGGTTACCTGTGCTCATCGGTGAGCGCGAGGAAAGTATTTTCTAGGCTATGAGCGCTAATCGTGAGGTCATAGGCGCCTGTGTGGTTAAGAAGATGGCGGGCCAGTGAATCCGAATCTGAGGTAGTCATTTGAATGTGATCTCCAGTGCGGGTGACTTCAGTTACGTCCGGTAGCGAACTGACTGGAGGAATACTGCCGTCAAACTGGGCCGTAATTCTTCGAACCTCGCCGCGGCTGCGTATGTCAATTACCTTGTCATCGGCCACAACTTCCCCTTTGTGCAAAAGCACTATCCTTTCGGCAAAATTGTCTGCTTCTTCGAGATAGTGTGTCGCGAAGATGATGGTGCGCCCGAGTTCAGCCTGGTGCTGCATGGACGCCCAAAATTCCCGGCGAGCGCCTGGATCCATACCGGCAGTCGGCTCGTCAAGGATGAGGATCTGCGGGTCACCGAGGAGCGCCAGCGCGAAACGAAGACGTTGTTGCTCGCCACCGGAGCATTTGCCTACCCGTCGAGACAATATCGGTTCTAAGTTGGTGTGATGTGCAACCTCGCCAATGTCTAGCGGCTGGGCAAAGGTAGCGGAAATCATCTTTAACGTATCGCTTACGGTGAGATCGGGGAGCAGACCTCCGGACTGGAGCACCGCTGCTAGCTGTGCGTTGTTGATCGCTTCCCGGGGGCTTTTGCCTTGGACTGTAATAGCGCCGGAAGATGGTTCGGTAAGGCCCAAGATGAGGTCAATGAGTGTGGACTTTCCAGCGCCGTTGGCACCTAATAACGCTACGATTTCTCCGGTATCGATGGAGACTGATACGTCATTTAGTGCTCGCACTGCATGCGAGGAATTTGCTGCGAAGACTTTTTCTACGTCGCGTACCTCAATCGCTGGTGAGGAAATTGAGCTCGGGGTGCGTGTCGTTTTCATGTCTTGCACTTAACTACGTTTGCGCTTTTAATAGCAGGGGTCGTGTCACGAAGTTTCCATGACAATTGTCATCGGTGGATACGTTAAGCTGATTATGTGATTACTACTCTCGCATCCGCAATCGTCTTATTTATCGTCACCAATATCGACGATATCGTTGTTCTCTCGCTGTTCTTTGCCCGTGGCGCGGGCAGGAAGGGCACGACCAAAGCCATTCTTTTGGGGCAATATCTGGGATTTTTAGGGATCCTCGCGGTCTCTGTAGCACTTGGCCTGGGACTTAGCGCTATTCTTCCGGAAGACTGGATACGCTTTTTCGGGCTTATTCCCTTGGCCATTGGTCTCTGGGCAGCCTGGGAGGCCTTTCGCGGGGAAGAGGACGATGACGTTTCCGGAAAGAAGCTCAGCGTCGCTGCGGTAGCCGGGGTCACCTTTGCCAATGGCGGCGATAATATCGGAGTGTACCTGCCGGTATTTACCACGTCTTCGCCCTCAGACATCGCGGTGTACTGCATCGTATTCCTCGTTTTGGTCGCCGGCCTTGTAGCGGTAGCGAAGTTCGTGGCCACACGGCCAGCCGTAGCAGAAGCGCTAGAGAAGTGGGAGAGCGTGTTATTTCCCACGGTGCTTATCCTATTAGGCCTTGCCATCCTTTTTGCGGTGTAGACGAGGCATACAGAAAATCCCACGGCCGAGGAGTTACTCCATAGCCGTGGGATAATTTGTCGGGCTAACAGGATTTGAACCTGCGACCCCTACACCCCCAGTGTAGTGCGCTACCAAACTGCGCCATAGCCCGGCGTCGCATTATTTGTTGCGACTGCCCTAGATTACATCAGGATAATTCCACAGTGAAATCTAGGCCGTGACCTGCATTAAAGCTCGCCGGTGGAATAGACCCATGCGCCATTCAGGCGCCGGAAAGACGATCGCTTCCGCTGGGAGCCCACTGCCTCGCCCTTGTAGAAGGCCTCAAATTCCACGATGCCTTCATCGTCTACTAGGCCACCGCGCTCGGTATCGAGGATATCGAGGCGGTAGAACCGGATGGGGGAGTCGGCCAAGTCCAATGAGCTCGGCCGAGTCACCGGATCCCAGGTGCGCAGGAGGTAGTCCTCATCGCCGCTGACGAAGGCGCTAAAGCGTGACCGCATCAAGGCCTCGGCTGTGGGAGCTTTGGCACCGGCATGGTACTTGCCGCAGCATTCGCCAAAGCTCAGCCCGCTCGTGCAGGGGCAGCGGCGGGAATCGGCGATGGGATTGAGGGCCACCATTAGTTGGAGTCCACGATATCGGTGATGGTGGCGCCGGCGGCCATGTGCTCGACATCGGTATCACGCGCGGCTGCGCGCAGTGCATCGATATCGGAATCGCTCAAGGAGCCTTTTAGTTCGATGCGGCGCTCGAAGGAGGTGGTACCGGTCTGGGTGATGGTCACGTGGACATCGTCAAGCGCAAGCTTCTTGCCGGCCTCCTTGATGGCCTGGGTGGAGGCAGCTGCCAAGGCCGACATGAGCAGGCCGGTTGCGGTAAAGCCCTTGCCCTTGCCGCCTTCCTTTTTGGTGCGGTCCGCGGTCACGGAGTGATCATTGTGGCGCACCACGACGCCGAACTTGGTGCCGGTAGCGGGACGGGCAACGGCGGCGTCGGTGCCCACTTCCTCGGGCTCATAGTCGGGAACAATAAATTGCTGGGACCAGGCACCGATCAGATCAGCGGCGCGGGCTGCGGTTCCCTGCTTGGTGAGCAGGTGATCGGCCTTATCCAGCGAAACGAGGGATTTGGGGTAGCGGGTCATGCGGAAAAAATTTTGCGCATTGTCGATGCCCACCGTTTGGTCGATGGGAGAATGCAGGGACAAGAGTGGCTTGCGCAACCGCGGCAGGTATTCCTCTGGGTTGGTTTCTGCCAAATCCTCTAGGAATTTACGCGAAATGGTCAGCGCCCTGCCGCCTAGGACGACCTCGACCTCGCCATTAGCGTCTACCTCGCCGATCTTATCCGCGTAGTGCAGCACGGAGTGCGCCGGATCGAAGGGGGCGCCGATGGTGGCAACGGCCCGAATCTTTTTCATTGCCGTGGCGGCCTTGAGCACCGCCGCACCGCCCAGGGAGTGGCCAATGAGCATCTGCGGTGCGGAATAATGTTCTTCTAGCCAGTCCGCTGCGGCGCGGATATCGTCGACATTCTGGTTAAACGTAGTGTCCGCAAACTCGCCTTCTGATTGCCCCAAACCGGGGAAATCAAAGCGCAGCGTGGCGATGCCGAATTCCGTTAATTGCTTCGAGGTGCGGGCCGCGCCAGGGGTATGGCGCGAGCCGGCAAAGCAATGCGCGAAGACGGCGAAGGCGAGAGGGGGAGCATCAGGAAAGTCGATGGTTCCTGCCATCTCGGTTCCTCGGCTGGACGGCAGCTTAACATTGACGGATTGCATGGCACCTACAATAACGGCCCCATAAGTTCCAAGCCAGATGAGGTTGACTAGAGTCGTAGGCAGCCAGCCCCTAAAGGAGGAATTGTCGTGGGAGCATTCGATTGGTTCTGGAAAGCGATGGGTTCGCAAAGCGAGCGAAACGATAAGAAATCCAAGGCCATCGTGGATGAAGCTCGCTCCGCCGCGGAGAAACTCGCACAGAGCGACGATGCTGCCGTAGCTCAAGCCGCCCGCGATGCGGTGCGCGGCGGCGAGGTCGCTGACAAGGCGCAATTCCTCGGCGCCTTGGCCGTCGCGTGCGAACGCACCCTGGGCTTACACCCGTTTACCGTGCAATCACAGGCGGTACTGCGCCTGCTTACCGGCGATGTCATTCAAATGGCCACCGGTGAGGGCAAAACGCTCGTTGGCGCGATGGCAGCAACGGGTTTCGCGCTGACCGGAAAGCGGGTCCACGTCGTGACGGTCAATGACTATCTGGCCAGCCGCGATGCCGAATGGATGCGGCCTGTCGTGGAATTTTTTGGGCTGCAGGTAGCCTCCGTCACGGAGGGCATGAGCGCGGATGAGCGCCGCGCAGCCTATGCGCAGAATATTATTTATTCCCCGGTCAATGAATTGGGATTTGACCTATTGCGCGATAACCAGATCACCGAACGCGCACAGACGGTGCAGGCGCCTGGCGATGTCGCCTTGGTGGACGAGGCCGATTCCGTCCTAGTGGATGAGGCCCTCGTGCCCCTGATTCTGGCAGGAAATCGCCCCGGTGAAGCTCCCACGGGGCAAATTACCAATGTGGTCTCCCGCCTCCGAGAGAACCACGAGTACGTCATCTCAGATGACGGGCGCACGGTGCAGCTTACCGATGTCGGCGCAGCCCGCGTAGAGCGAGAGCTCGGCATCGATTCCCTTTATTCCGAGGACAATATCGGCACCGTCCTCGTCAAGGTCAACTTGGCGTTGCACGCAAAGGCGCTGTTGATACGCGATATTCACTACATCGTGGTGGACGGCAAGCTGCAGCTTATCGATGCCTCCCGTGGTCGCGTCGCCGATCTGCAACGCTGGCCCGACGGGCTGCAGGCAGCGGTAGAGGCCAAAGAGGGCCTGGAAGTCTCTGAGGGCGGACGCATCCTCGATACGATTACCCTGCAAGAACTCATGCGACGGTACCCGCTGGTCTGTGGAATGACGGGTACTGCGGTAGAGGCCACCGACCAGCTGCGGCAATTTTATGACCTGCACGTTTCCGTTATCGATCGGAATAAGCCACTGCAGCGCTTCGATGAACAAGATCGCATTTTTGCCACCATAGGGGAGAAGTCAGCGGCCATCGTCGAAGAAATTGCCCACCTGCACGAGGCTGGTCAACCAGTGCTCGTGGGAACCCAGGACGTTGCGGAGTCGGAAAACCTGGCGGCGGCGCTGCGCGATCGCGATATCGAAGTCAACGTGCTCAACGCTAAAAATGACCGCGAAGAGGCACAGATTGTCGCCGAAGCCGGCGACGTAGGGCGGGTAACCGTCTCCACACAAATGGCCGGCCGCGGCACCGACATCAAGCTCGGTGGCGCCGATGAGACCGACCACGATGAGGTGGCCGAGCGCGGCGGGCTTGCCGTGATCGGCACCTCCCGGCACCGCACGGCGCGGCTCGATAACCAGCTGCGCGGGCGTGCAGGGCGCCAAGGGGACCCAGGCTTGGCGCTATTTTTCGTCTCCTTGGAAGATGATGTGGTGCAACAAGGCGGCGCTGGGGAAAAGGTTAGCGCGCAACCTGGCCCTAGCGGGCTCATCGAATCCAAACGAGTGCATGACTTTGTCGCCCATTGTCAGCGGGTAACAGAGGGCCAATTGCTAGAAATTCACGCGCAAACCTGGAAGTATAACCAGCTCTTGGCGGACCAGCGCATCATCATCGATAAGCGCCGTGCAGCGCTATTGGATACAGACCAAGCGTGGCAGGAACTTGCCGAGCGCGCCCCAGAGCGGGCGAGCGAGCTTGCGGATATCCCGGAGGCGGCGCGCACCCAGGCAGCGCGCGAAATCATGCTGTATCACCTGGACATGGGCTGGGCCGATCACCTCGAGCTGCTCGATGATGTGCGCGAATCCATTCACCTGCGCGCCATCGCGCGCGAGACCCCAATTGACGAATATCACCGCATCGCGGTGCGCGAATTTAAGGACTTGGCGCAGCGGGCGGTAGATCAGGCCGTAGAGACCTTCAGGCAGGTGCCTATTGACGCCGAGGGGGCACACCTAGCAGACTCTGGGTTGAACCGTCCAAGCGCAACGTGGACCTATATGGTCTCTGATAACCCCCTTGCGGGGCAGGGAAATTCCGTGTTGAGCGGCATCGGAAACATTTTCCGGTGAAATAATTGACCACTGAGAGATCAAAGACTCGGTAGAGTCGCTATTATTGGTATAAGTAACTCAAAACTAATCCCCGGAGGTAACAATGAGCGAGAACACCGCAACCCCGGAACCACAGGTGGAGACCACCTCTGTATTCCGCGCTGACCTGCTCAAGGAAATGGAAAATGGCACCAAGGGAACCGAGACCTCTGCGGTAGGTACGGAAAACTTGGAGGACGGCCAGGCGTTGCTTGTGGTCAAGCGCGGCTCCAATGCCGGTGCCCGCTTCCTGCTGGATCAGGACACCACCACGGCAGGGCGCCACCCAGAGGCAGATATCTTCCTGGATGATGTCACCGTCTCCCGCCGCCACGCTGAATTCCGCAAGAATGATGACGGCCAATTCGAGGTAGTAGACGTGGGATCCCTGAACGGCACCTACGTCAACCGCGAGCCGCGTAACTCGCAGGTGCTCGAGGTGGGAGATGAGATTCAGATCGGTAAATTCCGCCTCGTCTTCATCACCAAGCAGGACTAAAACCGCAGCAGACAAGCCGTTTTGCCGTACTTGGTTAAAGCGGTTTAGTCTCCTTTTTATATCCAATTTTTATATCCAACGACTACTGAGACACTTTTAAAGAGATAGACACAGTGAGCGCAGCAGAATCCGCGGCGGCATCAGCTCGCCGCAAAAGCCCGAACACGAAGAAGGCTAAGACCATGTCCATTGGCGTGGTCTTAGAAACGCTGAATCAGCAGTTCCCTGATGTCACTGTGTCTAAAATCCGCTTCCTCGAGTCAGAGGGGCTAATTTCTCCCCAGCGCACTGCCTCCGGCTACCGCCGGTTCACGCAGGAAGACGTGGATAGGTTGCGCTATATCTTGACCACCCAGCGGGATAATTACACCCCGCTTAAGGTTATCCGCGAGCAGCTGGAAGCGATGGATTCTGGCCAGGTCACCGCCATTGTTTCTGCTGGCAATGCGGAGACCTTGCTGTCCCCGCAACAGTTCAAAGCACCCGCGGTAACGCGCTTGACCGATGCCGAGGTAGCAGAGCAAGCCGGAGCATCCGAGGCGGATATTGCCACCTTTATCAAGGACAAGCTCATTAAGCCGGATGCCGCGGGATTTTTCAATACCGACGACGTGGCCATTGCTTCTGCCGCGGTAGCGTTGCAGGCCTTCGGCTTTAGCGCTAGCCAGCTGAAGTCCCTGCGCAATAGCGCACGCCGCCAAGCAGATTTGATTTCGCAGGTTGCGGCCCCCGTGGCGCACTCGAATTCCGATACCGCGCACCAGCAGGCAGAAGAGCTCTCCCAGCAGATGACGGCGTTAGTAGTTTCTTTGCACGCCACCCTGGTAAAGACGGATTTGCGCCACGAATTTAACGCCTAACTCACCATGGCCGCCTCCCGTGTGGGAGAGTGGTAGCTATGAGTGATGTAACCCTTGAATTTCACGGCATTCACCAGCTAGGGCCAGAAGATGATGTGTGCGCGCTGCTGCGGTGGCCCGAAGAGAATCGCCTCATTCCCGTCTGGCTCTCAGCCGTAGACGGAATCCAATTGGCCGCTGTTTTTGCTGACCAGCGCCCGAACTGCCCAACGACCCACGATCTTCTCTGTGAGGTTCTAGAGGCTGCAGGTGGCGTCGACGCCATCGAGATTGTCAATCACCACCAAGGCACCTTCATGGTGGATATTCAGTCTGCGCAAGGCGAGGTTTTTGATGCCCGTGTAAGCGATGCCTTGGCGGTAGCTGACCACTTTAAGGTTCCCATTGTTGCCGAGTCTGCGCTCTTGGCGCAGGTATCCGTTTTCGCCAGCGAGGAGGACATCAAGGAATATTTCGACCTTGAGCTTCCTACCCCCACCGAGGAGGGGCGAGATAGCGATGCCACTTCCGCTGGGGAAAGCACCTCTGCATCTGGAAACGCGCAGGCCGATGCCGATTTTGAAGAGATGATGCGCAGCCTCGGCATGGATGAATCCGATTTTCATACGGGGGAAGAAGACGGAAAAAATTAATGACACGCGTGTGACTAATGGTGACAATGTGGTTTTTAAAGTCTAAAGTTGTACTCGAAGGTTAAGCAAGCACCGCTTGACGGGGGTGTGCGCTTGGCATTTAATTGATCTTTAGAACTTCCAACAAACCCCATTGGAGTAATTACGTGAGCATCACCGAGGACACTCAGTCCGAGTCCCAGTACGTCCAAGAATCCCTCTTTGATGTGGGACCGGACGAAGAAGTGGGGTACCGCGTGCCCATCGCCTGCCAGGTTGCTGGCATCACCTATCGCCAGTTGGACTACTGGGCACGCACCAACTTGGTCAATCCCTCCATTCGCACCGCCCGCGGCTCGGGTTCACAGCGCCTTTATTCTTTCAAGGACGTCTTGGTCCTCAAGATTGTCAAGCGCCTGCTCGACACCGGCATTTCCCTGCAGAATATCCGTTTGGCCGTGGAATCGTTGCATGACCGCGGCGTTAACGATTTGGCTGAGCTCACCCTCGTCTCTGATGGCACTACCGTGTACGAGTGCCGCTCCAATGATGAGGTCATTGACCTTCTCGCCGGCGGGCAGGGTGTCTTCGGCATCGCAGTGCCGGGAATCTTGAAGGAACTGTCCGGCACGATTACGTCCTTCCCCGCAGAGCGCATCGAGGAATTGCCCGATGACAACGTGGTTGGCTTGGATGAGCTCGCCGCTCGCCGCAACCGCAAGAGTTCCTAAGTCCTCTTAATAAGTTCTCCCTCCAGACCCCAGCTCACGGGGGTGGAGGGAGAACTTTTTTGTTTAAACCCCAGCGGCCTTATCCATCGCGGCGTTGAGGTCCTCCTGCGTACCCGCATCGACGCTAGTGAAGTTGTCAGCGGCGTTCTTTAGCTGTTCATCGATAGCCCCTGGGCCCACGTGGACGACGGATAGCTCTACGTTGTCTGACTTCGCGCCGTCAAGAGCGGCGGCAAACTGGGCATCGTCCATATCGAGCTCGGTGCCCGTTGTCACGAGGACCACCCGTGCCTTCCGGTTGGTACCGGCGGCCTGATCCGCAGCGGTGTTCAGCGCGGCAATTGTGGCGCTGCGCGATTGCGGCACCCCACCGGTGCCGAATGCCGCGAGCGTCTTCGGCACCGCAGGGCCATTGCCGAATCCGAGGTTATCGCGGTAACCCACCGACGCGGCCTCCGAAATGGGGGACGAATAGTTCCACAAGGCTACCTGGCTATTGTTGTCACTCAATTTTTCCGCGGTGCCAGATAGCGCCTGTTGCGTTGCATCAAACATCGCGGTCATATTCGCAGAAGTATCAACGAGCAGGAGAGTATTGGGGGCCATCTCCACGGTGGAAGAGGAAGCCGAGCCCGAAGCCTCTTTGCCCTCTTCGCCATCGTCCGGCGTACTCGGAGCGGAGGAGGAGACTCCTGGGCTGCTTTCCACAGGGGATTGGGACGCGGTTTCTGCGGCCGTAGGCTCTCCAGAGTCATCCCCAGCGCGCAACAGGAAAATCAACGGTGCGATGACGGCAAGGATTGCGATGATGATAACCGCGATAACCCAGCCAGCTAGTGCGAATCTGTTTTCCCCGTTTGAGTGCCGTGCCATGTAGTGCCTTTCTCCAAAACTCCCGAGCCAGCGCATGATGCGTTTAATCTAGTGTAACTGGCAATAAGCCCTTTCCATTACTGCGACAAGCCGCTCGCGCAGCGGTTGCGCTCGCTGCGCGAGGCCCCGTTGACGATTGACATACGTCGCCTTGCCCTCTGGTGTTTCAATAGGAACTACCCCAAGGCCCCAGTTACGGCAATCGTACGGGGAGGCCTCCATGTCAAGGATGCGGGCATCGATAGCCAGATCCAGGCAATCGAGGAAGAGATCACCTGGGACCAGGGGGCCGAGCTTCCACGCCCATTTATAAAGATCCATGGTCACGTGCACGCAGGCTGCCTGGTCGTTGGCCGGTTGATCCTCACGGTTGAGTACCGTCAAGTTGAGCGGACGCGCGGGCGGGGTAAAGAAACGGAACGCATCATAATGCGAGCACTTTAGGGAATGAGTATTAACGACGCGGTTGGTTCCTTCTGCGCCTAAGCGCAGCGGGAGATCATGGCGTGGGGAATCGGTGTGGTAAACCATCGCCCATTCATGCAGACCAAAGCAATCAAAGTGCACCGGGTTGGTGGCAGAGCGCCGCAGCAGATCCAAAATATAGTCAATCGAACTCCCGCGGCGTTGCATATAGGACTCCACGTCCACGGTGATGCCGTCCGCAGTCTCGTGGTAATCGCGCCAGCTAGCCTGCGGCGCGTTACCCTCGAGCGCCGTGTCAATGCCCGGGTGCCAGCGCTTTAGGTGCGACGGGCGGACAGGGTAATACTCAAAGAGGAAATCAAATACGGGATGATAGCTGCCCGGATGGCGAAACCTCTCCAGTCGGTCCGCCGCCCGCCGTTCGTGCTCATTCATGCGGGTTGTCCAGTCAGCGGTAGATAAAACCTGCACGGGCGTCTCCTCCTTTCTATTGTGCTAGCGCTTAGCGACGCCGCCCCTTACCCCTCCTGACACCACCAACCTGCCGCTTTTGTTGGCGTGGGGATTGTTTCTTTTGTTGCTGGCCCGCGCCGTTAGACCCGTCTTGGCCCGGCGGTGGAAGGGCCGGTCCGTGCGGCTTGCGGGCGCCGGTGACCGTGCGCAGCTCAGGAGCACCGGCCGGATTTTCGCGGTGGGAAATATCGTGTTCGGTAGCGCTCACACCGGCCTTCTTGATGAGGGCAGCTACCTCTGAGCGCTGTTCATCAGTGACCAAGGTAACCACCGTGCCTGTTGCGCCGCCGCGCGCAGTACGCCCTGCGCGGTGGAGGTAGGCCTTGTGTTCT
This sequence comes from Corynebacterium sp. KPL4015, assembly GCF_040225725.1. Taxonomy (NCBI): domain Bacteria; kingdom Bacillati; phylum Actinomycetota; class Actinomycetes; order Mycobacteriales; family Corynebacteriaceae; genus Corynebacterium; species Corynebacterium sp. KPL4015. The sequence continues at coordinate 37,734 of NZ_JBEHGF010000007.1, forward strand.
GCAGGCGGATCCACGTGGACGACGAGTGAAACGTCTGCAATATCGATGCCGCGCGCCGCGATATCGGTGGCAACCAGGACTGGAATGGAGCCATCGGCAAAGCCAGAAATGGCGCGGGTGCGCGCGCCCTGGCCCTTATCCCCGTGCAGTGGATAAGCGTTAATGCCGGCACGCCGAAGCTTTTTCACCTGCCTATCCACGCCGTGCTTGGTACGCATGAACATGATGGTCTTGCCTGCGCGCGCGGCGATGCGCATAACCACCTCGTTGCGAGCGGGGCGATCACCCACGAAAAACAGGTGGTGCGACATCGAATCCACCGCTGCGGCGACGGGAGCCGTGGAGTGGATCACGGGATCGTGCAGGAATTGCTCGACCAGCTTATTAACATCCCCATCGAGGGTCGCAGAAAAAAGCAGCCGCTGACCGGTGGGTGGGGTGTAGTTTAAAAGCTTGCGCACCTGGGGAAGAAACCCCATATCGGCCATCTGGTCTGCCTCATCCAAGGTAGTGATCTGTACCTTGTCAAAGGACAACTTGCCTTGTGCGATGAGATCCTGAGCGCGACCAGGTGTGGCGACTAAGAGGTCCACTGGACGCGCCAGAGAGCGGATGTGGTGGTTGATATTGACGCCGCCGACCACCGCGAGAACGCGCAGCCCTAATGCGGCGGCGGGTTCATCGAGGCGTTGCTGGATCTGCGTCGCTAACTCGCGGGTGGGGGCGAGCACGACCGCGCGGGGCTGGCCCGGGGTAGAGGCCCCCGAGCCAGCCAATCGGGCCAATGTGGGAAGCCCAAAGGTAAAGGTCTTTCCGGAACCGGTAGGCCCGCGGCCAAGTACGTCTTTGCCTGCGAGTACATCCGGGATGGCTGCGGCTTGGATGGGAAATGCTTCCGTGATTCCTTGGTTGTGTAGAACGTGAACCACGCGCTGAGGTAAGCCGAGTTCGGCAAAAGTAGTCATCGTTGGGCAATTCTAACCGGTGGGTGCGCAAAATCCTGCATCGGGCAGCGCACGATTGGTGGACCACCGTACAAGTGAGAAATCCCATAGCAAAAATAGGTCCCTACTTTAGGTATTTCACTGGTTATTACCTAACGTGGAAGGTGGTGCTGGGAAGCACGCAAGATTTATTCCTCCACTCACCGGCCCCCCTCCAAGGGCCACACCGAACTGTTAAGGAGTCGTCTCCATGGCTCAAGCACAAGCAACCGCAGCCAGTTCTTCTTCCCACTCCTCGCCGCAGGAATCTACAGAACCCACGAAGAAGGAGAAATTTCACCTTGATGCCGTGTGGTTCGCGCTGGCCTTCCTGGCCCTAGCGGTCGTCTTACTTATCCCGATTCCGGGACTCGACTGGCCCGCTAAAGTGGCCCTAGGCATGCTGGCCTTTGCGGTGATCATGTGGGTGACCGAGGCCGTGAGCTATCCGGTGAGCGCCTTGCTGATCGTCGGCCTTATCTCCCTACTTTTGGGGCTCGGGCCGGATCCAGAATCCGATGGTATCTACGGCACCTCCAACGCCCTCAAGGTCGCGATGGCAGGATTTTCCTCGTCTGCGGTAGCGCTTGTGGCCGCGGCGCTAATCTTGGCCGGAGCGATGCAGGCTACGGGCCTGCATAAACGGATTGCGCTGTACGTGCTGAAGATCGCGGGGGAGAAGACCTCCCACATCGTTATCGGCGCCATTGCGATTGCCATCATCTTGGCGTTCTTCGTTCCCTCTGCCACCGCGCGTGCAGGCGCCGTAGTGCCCATCTTGCTCGGTATGGTAGCCGCCTTCGGCCTGTCCTATGAGTCAAAGCTGGGCGCCTTGCTCGTCATTACCGCAGCGCAGGCCGTATCGATCTGGAATGTGGGCATTAAGACCGCCGCCGCCCAAAACCTCGTGGCGGTGGGCTTTATCGAGGATCAAATGGGGCAGTCGGTCTCGTGGGGCCAATGGTTCATCTGGGCTGCGCCCTGGTCCATCCTGATGTCCATTGCGCTGTACTTCATCATGCGAGCCGTCATCAAACCGGAAACGGAACGCATTGAGGGAGGAAAGGAGCTCATCGCCAAGCAACTAGAGGACCTCGGGCCCACCTCACCGGAAGAGAAAAGGCTCATCGGATTTTCCCTCCTCCTGCTCTTCTTCTGGGCCACGGAGGGACTGCTGCACCCGATTAGCTCGGCCGTCATTACCGCGGTGGCCGTTGCCCTGATGCTGTTACCGAAGATCGGCGTGTTTACCTGGCCAGAAGCGCAAAAATCCGTGAGCTGGGGTACCCTCATCGTCTTTGCCATTGGCATTTCCCTCGGCTCGTTCCTGCTGGATACGGGCGCTGCCACGTGGTTATCAGAAAAGACCTTTGGGCTTATGGGGCTGGATTCGCTGCCGATTCTGGCAACTATTGCATTGGTATCGCTATTTAATATCCTCATCCACTTGGGCTTTGCCTCTGCTACCTCGCTGGCCTCCGCGCTCATCCCGGTCTTTATCGCCTTGGCCGCCACACTGGATGTGCCCAACGGCGGCATCGGCTTCGTGGTCATCCAGCAATTCGTCATCTGCTTCGGGTTCTTGCTCCCTGTCTCGGCACCGCAAAATATGCTGGCCTATGGCACCGGCGCCTTTAGCACCAAGCAATTCCTTCGCTCCGGTATCCCGCTGACCATCGTCGGATACCTGCTCATCCTGCTGCTCTCTGCCACCTATTGGGCGTGGCTCGGCTTGGTCTAACTCCAGGTCCTCCCTTTTTATATGCAGCGCTTAATCCGTCTGCGTCAGGCTGCGATCGCCGGACCACTCGACGTGGAAGGTGCCGGGCTTGTCGGTGCGCTTGAAGGTGTGCGCACCAAAGAAGTCGCGCTGGCCCTGGATAAGGGCGGCGGGCAGGCGGGTGGTGCGCAGGCTGTCGTAGTATGACAGCGAGGAGGCAAAGACCGGAGCCGGCAGGCCCATCTGGGTTGCAGCGACGACGACGCGGCGCCACGGTTCGATGAGGTCTTCCAGCTCACCCTTGAAGTAGGGATCCAGGATGAGGGCGGGAAGCTCTGGATTGGTATCAAATGCCTCGCGGATGCGGTCCAAGAACTTAGCGCGGATGATGCAGCCGCCGCGCCAGATGGTTGCTAGGTCGCGCGGATCGACATCCCAACCGAATTCGGCGGAACCAGCCTTGATCTCATCGAAGCCCTGGGAGTAGGCGATGAGCTTGGCGGCATACAACGCACGGCGAACGTCTTCGATGAACGCATCCTTGTCGATGTCGAAGTCCGCGTTCGTGCCTGCTGGAAGCTGTCCCTCCTGCGCGGCGGCGCGCTGCTGGCTCGAAGAAGACAGTGCGCGGGCAAAGACGGACTCGGCGATGCCGGTAATTGGCACGCCCAATTCGAGGCCGTTGATAGCGGTCCACCGGCCGGTACCTTTCTGGCCGGCGGCGTCCAAGATGACATCGACAAGCGGGGCGCCCGTATCCGGGTCCTTCTGGGCCAATACCTCGGCGGTGATCTCAATGAGGTAAGAGTCTAGGTCGCCGGAGTTCCATTCCTTGAAAATCTCCGCAATCTCGGCAGGTTCCATGCCAGCGCCGTAGCGCAGCAGCTGGTAGGCCTCGCCGATGACCTGCATATCAGCGTACTCGATGCCGTTGTGGACCATTTTGACGAAGTGACCGGCGCCATTCGGTCCGATGTGGGTCACGCACGGAGTACCGTCCACCTCGGCCGCGATGGATTCCAAGATGGGGCCCAGGGTCTCCCAAGACTCGGCCGGCCCACCGGGCATGATGGACGGGCCGTTCAAGGCGCCTTCCTCGCCGCCGGAAATGCCAGCGCCCACGAAGTGCTTGCCGCGCTCGGCCACTTCCTTTTCGCGGCGAATGGTATCCGTAAACAGCGCGTTGCCGCCATCGATGATGATATCGCCGTCATCCATGGCATCGGCAAGCTGGTCAATGACCGCATCGGTGGCCTTGCCCGCCTGCACCATGATGATGGCCTTGCGGGGGCGCTCCAAGGAAGCCACGAAATCCGCGATGGACTCGGAAGGAATAAAGTTTCCTTCGTCGCCGTGGGCCTCAATGAGGGCGTGGGTCTTTTCTGGGCTGCGATTATAGACGGCGACGGTATTGCCATTGCGGGCAAAGTTGCGGGCTAGATTGGAGCCCATTACCGCTAGGCCGACAACACCAATGTGCGCGAGTTCGTTCTTTTCAGTCATGGTGCCTATCCTACGTCACCGCCTCACTTTCGCCGCGCTGGCGGCTAAGCTTGAAGGCTATGTCAGATACCCAGATACTCAATGACTTACTCCATACCGCGCATACGCGCCTGCTCAACGAGGAGGAACTGGAGAAACTAAATTCGGTTAACGGCGGGCTTGCTGAGTTCATCGGGCTCACCTTCGACCGCGTGGGCCCGACCGAGGCCCGCGCACACCTCACCGTGACCCCTCAGCACCACCAACCGTGGGGCGTGGCGAATGGCGGGCTATATTGCACCATCGCGGAAACGGTGGCCTCCCTTGCCAGCGTCGCGGCTGCCGATGCCCCAGCGATGGGGGTCAATAACTCCACGGACTTCATCAAGGCGACAGGTGAGGGCGAGCTAGAAGCTGTGGCCACCCCCATTCAATTGGGCACGCGGACCCACGTGTGGAGCGTAGAAATGTGCCAAGGAGACACCCTAGTTGCACGCACCACGCTGCGCACCATGATTATGGCTGAGCGCAGCTAGAGCCAGTGGTTCTTCCGGAACCACGCCCACAGGCCGCCCACGACAGCGACCATGATGATGATTGCCATGGGATAGCCAAAAGCCCAGTGCAGTTCCGGCATGATATCGAAGTTCATGCCGTAAATACCGGCGACTAGGGTCGGCGCGGCCCACATGCCGACGACCGCGGAGATGGTGCGCATATCGGAGTTTTGCTGCATGGTGACCTTGGCCACCGAGGCATCAATAAGCGAGGTCAAGCGTTCATCGAAGCTAGCCACCAAGTCATTGACCACGAGCTCGTGGTCATAGACATCGCGCAGGTAGGACCGGATCTGCTTAGAGATGAGGTCCTTGTGATCCGAAACCATCGCCTTTAACGCCGCAGACAGCGGGTAAATGGCGTGCTTCATTTCCAAGACTTCGCGCTTGAACATATATATGCGGTCGACGTCGAATTTGAGGTTGGGGGTAAAGATTTCCTCTTCGAGTTCATCGACTTCATCGCTAATTAGGCGCGCGACCTCGGAGTAGCGGTCAACCATCATGTCCAGGATCTTCCAGGCCATGGCGACGGGGCCGAGCTCCACCAAGTCCTGCTCGTCTTCGACTGTGTAGGCCAAGTTAGGCAGCTTTGCACCGTGGCGGACGGTGATGATGAAGTTAGAGCCCATAATCATCTGAATTTCGCCCGTAGAAATGATCTGGCGCTTATCTTTTACCTCATCGTGGTCGCGGTAATTCACCGAGCGCGCCACCACAAAGAGCTGGTCATCGTAGCGCTCCAGCTTCGGTCGCTGGTGGGCCATAACGGCGTCTTCCACGATGAGCTCGTGGATGCCAAATTGCGAAGCGATCTTCGTCATCTGGGATTCATAGGGCTCATGCAGGCCCACCCAGACAAACCCGCGGCCATATTCCGCCACGGTTTCCAGGGCGGAATGCGCGGAATACTCGCCGGGTAGGGCCTCACCATCGACGAAGACGCGGCAGTGCTCGATGGCGCGTTCCGCGGGAACCGGTGGGAAGGAAGGCTGACTAGGAGGCGTGGGTTTCTTTCGGCCCCTAAAGGGCGTGGGTACGGACGGCATCGTTTCAGCCTCCTTTGCACGGTAGTGCGGATAGTAACGCAATCAAGTAGTAAAACGGGCCACGTTTTAAGCAGCGGGTAAAGCTTACACCGACGGTGGGTAATATAATCGAATCTATGCCTACGTGGAAAGAAGTTACCGAAGCCAATCCCGCCCACTCCCATAATTTCGCCCGCAAATGGAAGATGCTTGAGGCGCAGGGCAAAGACATTCATGGGGAGGCCCGGCTTGTCGATGCCATGGTGGAACGCAATTCCACCATCCTCGACGCCGGCTGTGGAACCGGCCGCGTCGGCGGGGAGTTGCTGCGCCGCGGACACAGCGTGGTGGGCATCGACGTGGATCCCATTTTGATCGAACACGCCGAACATGACTTCCCAGACGGCGAATGGTTCGTCGGGGACCTGTGTACCGAAGAGGTTCCTGAAGGACCCTTTGACCTCGCTGTTTCTGCGGGAAACGTCATGGGCTTTTTGGCCGTGGACGGCCGCGAGGAAGCCCTGCGAAATATTTTTAACTCACTGACCCCCGGCGGGCGCTTCGTCACCGGCTTTGGGGAAGGCCGCGGATGGGAATTCCAGGACTTCCTTGATATGGCGCAGAAGGTGGGCTACCGCGTTGACTTCACGTTCTCTTCTTGGGACATGAAGCTATTTTCGGAGCATTCCACCTTCTTGGTCGCCGTACTTTCTAGGCCTGGCGCGGACCTATTGGCTTAAGGCTTTAAAAGCGCCGGTCCGCTTGGTCGAAGAAATCGACTTCGTGGATGCTGGCGCTGATAAAGGCGCGCTCGGCGCGGGTCCGGGTAGCCTCATCCGCCTTTTCCAAGGTTTCCTCCACAATCTTGATGCTCTCGCGCACCCCGGCGAGGAAATCTTCGCCGCCGTAGACCTCCAACCAGGCATGGTAGGGGTGATCGGGCGAGTCGAATTCCGCTAAGTGGAGGCCTACCTCTGCATACAGCCAGTAGCAGGGAAGTACCGCCGCGATGCCGACGGCGTAATCATCCGTGTGTGTGCTGCGGATGAGAAAATCCGTGTAGGCGCTGGTGACCCGCGACGGGGCCGTGGTGGCCGAATCCTTCAACCACCCGCGGTGCAGTTCAGCCTCCTCTGCGAGGCATTCGTAGGCGCCCTGCGCCCAGTGCAATTGCTGCGCGGTATCGGGCGCTTGGCTGGCGAGGCGAGCCAGGGCCTTCGAGTAGGACGCCAGGTACTGCGAATCCTGATCGAGGTAGAAGCTGAAAGCTTCATTGGCGAGTGCACCTGAACCCAGCTTCTGAATAAAGGGGAGTGCCTTTACCTGCTCCCAGTGATCCGCAGCGATATTCCATAGGCGCTGCGTGTACGGTCCTGCGGGCGCGACGCGCGGCTGGTCTGGATTTTCCACCTCTTCCAAAGGCCCAGCCAGGTGAGGAAGCGGTACCGAGGACGCAGCCCGCATCAAGCGCTGCGGGCGGTGCAGGTGGTCTACCGGCCCGCTGCCTTTGCCGACGGCCAGCGCATCCGCATTAGCAATCGCCTCGTGCAGCCAGTCCGTGGACCACTCTAGGGCGGTGGCGACTTCATCGCCTGCGCCAAGCCGCGTTGCTAGGGCAGAGGAGAGGGAGCAGCCCGTGCCGTGGGTATTCTTGGTCTGCACTCGAGCCGATTCCACGCGGTGAACCTTGCCATCGGCAGTGACCACGGCGTTATCGGCAATCGCCGAGTCAAGGTGCCCGCCCTTGACGATGACCGCCGTATCCGCCTCAGCGGCCCACGTCTTAGCCACCTCGATGGCACGGTCCAAGTCCGTAGCTTCCTCCGTCTGCGTCAGGACGGCCAGCTCCTTGAGGTTGGGCGTGATGACATCAGCGCGGGAACACAGCTCGCGCACCGCCTTTTCCGCCGCGGGGTCCAAGAGGCGGTCGCCACTGGTGGCCACCATGACCGGGTCCAAGACCACGGGGACGGACGGGTCGATCTGGTCGAGGAACGTGGATACGAGGTCGGTGATGGGGGCATCGGCAAGCATGCCGATCTTGATGGCATCGATGTTTACGTCTTCGCGGACGGAATCCAGCTGCTCTTGGAGGAAATCCAGCGGCGGGACGTGGACGCTGCGCACGCCCTGGGTATTTTGGGCCACCAGCGCGGTGACCACGCTCATTCCATACCCGCCCGCGGCGGCGATGGACTTCAAATCGGCCTGGATGCCGGCTCCGCCTGTGGGATCGGTTCCAGCAATCGAGAGAATACGGGGGTAGGTTCCTTTAGCCACAGTAGGCCTCCTTTAAGTTGTGTGCTGCCGCTGCCGGGTCATCGGCAGCCATAATGTCGCTGACCACGCAGATCCCTGCGAAGTCGCTTGCAGAAAGTTCGTGGGCATTGTGTGCCTTGATGCCGCCGATGGCGACGGACTCGATGCCGCGTTCGCGCGCCGCGGTGGCAAGGCGCCTGGCGGCCTCGGCACCGATTCCCGCTGGCGCATTCTTCTTGGTCGCCGTCGAGTGAACCGGGCCGATGCCAATGACATCGGGGGCCTCCTGCGGGTCAATGGCGTCCAGCTCTTCCCGCGTGCCCACCGAAAGCCCGATGAGCTTATCGGGGCCAAGCAGCTCCCGTGCTTGGTTAAAATCCATATCGTTTTGGCCAATGTGCAGGTGGCAGCCTACCTTGGCCGCTACCTCGGCGCGGTCATTGATAAAAAGCGGTACGCCGCCTAAGACCTTCATGAGTTCGCGGGCGGTAGCCTCGACCTCCTCGTCGCTGGCTTCTTTATCGCGCAATTGCACGACGGTAGCCCCGCCGCGTACCGCCTCTTGCACGATGGGAACGACCTTGTCCCGCCCGCCGGCGAGCTCAGGATCGGTGATGAGATACAGTGTCCAATCGATGCTCATGACAGCTCCGCAATGTCGGCGACCTCGGAGGCAGAGATGCGCTCCTCGATTGCATCGGTGGACAGCCCATACAGCGCATCGAGCCAGGCAACCGCAAAGGAGCCGGGCGCCGTGGATTTCTCCGCGGCAACGCTGCCTGCGGCCCCCACATGCGCATGCGCTGCGATGATCGCTGTGAATGGATCCTCCCACGCTGCCAGGTAAGCCGCGCAGATGGCGCCCAGCGAACAACCCGTGCCGATGACGTTTTGCAGCATCGGGTGTCCAGACTCGAGGCTTACCGCACGCGGCGTTTCGCCTGCCTGCACGATGAGATCCGTGGGACCAGACACGGCAATTACGGCTCCAGTATCGCGGGACAGTTTGAGCGCTGGTTCCAGAGCCGCCTCCACGCCATCGGTGGACTCCACGCCGCGCCCGCCGGCTCCGGTTCCGGCCAAGGCTATGATCTCGGAAGCATTGCCGCGAATCGCCGTCGGGCGCTGCAGCAAGACTTCATGCATGAACTCGGTGCGCTTTTGCAGACCACCCGCGCCGACGGGATCGAGGACCCACGGGTTTCCAGCCGCGGTCGCACCGGCGATTGCCTCTCGCATGCCGCCGTATTGCTCGGAATTCGGGGTTCCACAATTGATAAGCACGCCGCTGGCTATCTTCGCAAAATCTTGCGACTCATCTGGAGTATCTACCATTGCTGGGCTGGCGCCGATGGCCAATAGCGCATTGGCAGAAATATTGCTGACGACCTTATTGGTCAAGCACTGAATAAGTGGAGCGGTATCGCGCACCGCATCGTGGGCACGGAGAAATGAACAATCCACAACAATGCCTTCGCTAGTTCTAACTGAGAGCAGGTTCAATGGGTGTATCTCAGCCACTGCGTGGCACCCCATGTTGTAATGCCCAAGCCTAACAAAAATGGGAAAATAGGAACGAAAACAACGAAAGCCGCCGCCCACAGCCCCGCAGCAGGGTAGTAGGACGGCGGCTGGTACCGAGGAGGATTTAGTTCTTTTCTTCTTCCGCCTCATCGATAAGGATGCGGGCGATGCGCTGCTGGGTAGTAATCTCCAGGTTGCCCCGGTTGCGGGAGAGGATATTAGCCGCCCAGTTGACCAATACAGCCAAGCGGCTGCGTAGACCAACGACGTAGGTCAGGTGCAAGGCCAGCCATGCCAACCAGCCTGGGAAGCCGGAGAATTCGGTCTTGCCCAGCTTCACAACGGCATTGAAGCGGGTCACGATGGCCATCGATCCCTTGTCGAAGTACTCGAAAGGTTCCTTTTCATCGGCCGTGGACTCCTCGTCCACCTTGGTCTCGATGAGCTTGGCGACGTGCTCGCCACCCTGAATTGCCACCTGTGCCAAGCCCGGCAGGCGGTTCAGGGACATCATGTCACCGATGATGTAGACGTTGTTGAAGTCACCAACGGTCATGTCATCGTTGACGGAAACGCGGCCCGCGCGGTCAGCCTCGACTCCGGCCTGGTCAGCGACCATCTTGCCCAGTGGGGAAGCGGAAACACCAGCGGACCAGATCTTGGTCGCGCCCTCGAGGGTGACCTCTTCCTCGGTCTTCATGTTCTTGTAGGTCACGGAGTCTTCGTTGACATCGGTCACCATGGCGTTCAGGCGAACGTTGACGCCTTCCTTCTCCAAAGTGCGCTGAGCACGGCGGCCGAGGCGCTTGCCAAACGGAGGGAGTACCTGCGGCGCGCCGTCGAGCAGGTAAATCTTTGCGGCGGAGGTGCCGTAGGTGGAGTAGACATCGCTAAGCGTTCGGTTAGCCAACTCAGCGATCTGGCCGGTGAGCTCCACACCGGTCGGGCCGGCACCGACGATGATGAAGGTCAGGAGGCGCTCGCGCTCAGCGGGGTCATCGGTAAGCTCAGCTTTTTCGAAGGCGGAAATGATGCGGGAACGCAGCTCCAGGGCATCATCCAAGGTCTTCATGCCAGGGGCAAACTCCGCGAAGTGGTCGTTGCCAAAGTACGACTGGCTGGAACCAGCGGCAACCACGAGGGAGTCGTAGGAGTAGGTGCGCGAAAAGTCATCGAGCTCGGCGGTAACCGTCTGGTCCTCCAGGTTAATGTCGGTCACGTTGCCGTTGACAAAGTCCACATTATCCTGGTTGCGCAGCAGCTGGCGGGTCGAGGGGGCAACCTCACCAGCGGAAATCATGCCGGTAGCCACCTGGTAGAGCATTGGCTGGAACAGGTGGTGGTTCTTCTTATCGATGAGGGTGATCTCAACATCGGCGTTCTTCAACTTCTTCACAGTGTTAAGACCGCCGAATCCACCGCCAACCACGACGACGTGGTGACGGCTTCCGTTTGGACGATAAGGGGTATCAGTCATGGAATTAATGCGACCTTCCTCGAGAAAGCTTATTTAAGTACCCGTATAGTGTAAACGCTCGTTACATAACGTGCATACTTGATACCCATTTACATGCGTTTCAGGTTTCCTTTCATGCGGAGCGCCTTAACCGAAACCGCTCAGAATCTGGCTAAAATAAACCCAACCGTGACCCTTGCACCCAGGAGCGCTCCCCAAACCATGAGTTTTTCCACCCCCGAGCATCTACGCTCCATCGACGCGGAGGCATGGCCCAATATCGCGACCGTGCCATCGCAGCGCTGGGCGGCGCTAAAATCCCGCCGGGCCGAGGCAGAATTCGCCAAGGCCTGCGATAATGCCGGCTTGGAACTGGAACTCGATGCTGCTGGCGGCCCCGATTTGAAGATAGGCCACGATGCATTATTCGAGCGAATCGCCGCCACCGGATGGTTAGGCTTCGCCGAAAGCTATATGGCAGGCGAGTGGACCGTCTCATCCTCCACCCAATTAGTGAAAGTTTTAGGCAAACTCCTGCAGGTGGGGTATCTTCCCAAACCGCAAGGGGTAAGCGTGCGCGATTCTGAGCCAGGGGAGCTGCCTCTCGACCTAGTGCGCCTCTATGCTGGCGATGGTCTAAGCCACGTTGGCGGGATCTTCTCCAGCGGCGTGCCGACGACGATCCGGGAAACGGTCGAAAGCTTTAGTCCAAAGGCCGGCGGCAGGGAACCGAAGAGCCACTTTGTCGATGTCACCACGGTGAGCGAACCCACCAACGTAGACCGGGATGACTTGGGCGAGGCGCAGCGTAGGGCGGCGGATTGGCTTCTCGATGCCACCCGCACCGGCGCCGGCACCCACCTTCTGGTCTATCCCGCGGCCGGAATGCAGGCCGCGATACGCGCTACCAAACGCCGCGCCACTGTCGATGTCCTGACCAGCGATGTTGAACAAATCACCCAGATGCGCGAGGCGCTTGTCTTCGCCGGAACGGAGGACTCTATCCACGTAGAGCGGATTCCGGATTCTGTTCCGAGCCCGAAGCAATGGCGCGGGCACTACGATGCGATCATCAGCGTGGAAAAGTTCGAGCAATTAAGCCAGCGAGAGCGCAAGGCCTATATCCGAGTCCTCGACCGATTCCTTACCGCAAACGGTCGGGCGGCTTTTCAATCCATCGTGGCCACCGAGTCCATGTCGGAGGCTGCCCGAGCATCCTTGCAGGCCATGCGAGCCTATATCTGGCCAGGACTCGACTATCCGCTGACTATGGACGTGCACCGGCTCGTAGATAAGAACTCTCACCTGCGCATCGTGTCCGAAACGCACGTGGGCAGCCACTATATTGAATCCCTGCGCCAGCAGCGATCCTTTTTTGATGGGCACCTTCGCGAGGCCGCCGCTGCCGGCTTTGATCCGGTTTTCCGCAGGTTATGGACCTTCCAATTCGCACTTCGCGAGGCGCTCATGACCCTCGGAATGATCGATTCCGTCCAATTCGGCCTGACCCACCGCAATCGCGGCGGGCGCCGTTAGGCTTTCTAGTGCTTTTAGTGCGGAAGCTCGTCGAATTCGTCTAGCAAATCGACGCTCGGGACGAAAAAGTTCGTTCCAGTCAGGGCGGTGGAGAAGTCCAGGATTCGGTCATAATTGCCTTCGGGATCGCCGATGAACATATTGCGCAAACGCTCGTTGATATCTTCTGGGTCCTTGGCATATCCGATGAAGTAAGTACCCATCTCACCTGCGGCAAAGGAACCAAAGACCATGTTCTCGCGGTAGATATCTTCCTCGAGGTCATTGAGAGCGACGTGGGAATTTGATGGCTGTGCATCCTCATCGAGCTCCACGTCATCGGCCTTGGTGCGCCCGATAACGCGTTCTTGCTCTTCGGTGCTGATGCCGCTCCACTTATCTAGGTCATGCGTGTATTTTTGCACAGTGACGTAGGAGCCGCGGGGATAATCGGCGTCATCGGCAAGCAGCACTGTCTCTAGGGCTTCCTCGGGGAGGGGATTAGCGGTGCCGTCCACAAAGCCCAGGAGATCGCGCTGGTCCAGGTACTTGAAGCCCTGGGTCTCATCGATGACGGTGGCGGCATCGCCCAGCTGACGCAAGACCTGGCGCGCCATCTCGTGGCAGAGGTCATAAGTATTCGCGCGGAAATGCAGCAGGATATCGCCGGGCGTGGAAGGCGCCTTGTACGCGCCCTCGAGCGGCTCGAACTCCTTGAGCTTGTCCGGCCGGGGAGCGCTGGTGAGGCGTGGCCACATGGACACACCGATGCCAACGACCGTATACAGCTCGCCCTCATTGTGGCGGAAATTGACGGACTTGAAGGTATCGCCAAATGCGGAGAGCATGTCCCGAGTGGCTTGCTCGCCGCCTTCCGCAATGTCCAAGACCAGGAACAGGGCGGCGCGGGAAGGCTTAGTGACAACGCGTTGAATAGTCATGAGTTCCAGCATATGTGTTGGCTTTCGGCGGTGCACGTTTGGTGTCGTGTGCCGGCGTGGCTTGCTGGCATGGCCTGCTGGCGTGATGCGATGGCATGGCGTGATGCGTTTTTGCAAATAGTGAGCCGATTTGGGCGTTTCGAAGGGCACTATTTGTAAATTTGGAACAAACTGCGCCCGGAGTGGCTTTGCCATTCTTGGATGAAAGGCCTTGGCACGATGGGAGGGGCGTTCATGGATCTAAAATGACATAATGTACATTATCGGACAATAATGGAGATATGGAGGTTAAGTTGAGGGTGGTTTGAGCATAATCCCTTAGGCTCGTGGATTCGGTCCGGGGTTTGGCTGGCCCACCTGTTGGCGCGCGCTAAGACCTTGAGAGACTCGAAGGTTCTGTGGCCAAGTTGGCCCGGCTCCTCAGCGGCCAGAGTTTGAATCACTTGAAGTGAGCCGTGCTTGAGAATTCGTTTCGGCGAGGCTCGTGTGGGGTGCCTGACAAGCGGCACGCCACAACCTCGGACGGATCGGACATCCGATTGGGCGCAGATTCGCTTCAGGCGGGCCTTTCCTGCCGCTGGACCTTGGCGCACTTATACCCCGTCATTTAGTCACCGTGACGTTAAAACAAGAGGAACGCTATTGATTTTTGTAGGCGCTCCACAGCTGCCAGATGGTTAATACGGCTAGCAATGCTGCAAACGCCGTGACTAGCCACATCTGTTGAACCGCAACGAAAATCGAGAAAGCTATGACGACTACGAGGCGGAACCACAGTACGGAAATTAAACGTCGAGAATTCACGGTCTAGTCCTTATTCAAGGAGATGCGCAGGTTGATCTCGCCGTCCTCGGCAACCTTTGCCGCCAGCATGTCTGGCGTCTCCACGTTGTAGTCCAGGCGGTTGATCGGAACGTCTCCGCCAATGACGATATCGTCACCGTCGCGCAGGACATCGAACTCGTGGGTGATTTCCTGCGTTTTATCCTTGATCGTGAGGTCACCAGTGAGCTTAACGGAGCCGATGGTGCCGTCTTCGGGGACATCGGCAAGCGAGGCGGGCTTAGTAAGTGTGAAGGAAGACTCTGGGAAGTCTGAAGTCTTAAAGAGCTTGGACTTCATGTTTTGGTCGCGGACCTTCTTGTCCGTGGTGAGGGCATCCATATTGACCGTAATGGTGGCGGATTCCAGCGTGGAATCGGAAATCTCCGCCTGTCCAGTAACCTCTGTGGTCGATCCAGAGGTGGACGTCCTTTCCGCCGGTAGAACCTCGTCGAAGGTAAAGCCCACCGAAGTGTGGTTATCGGCGCGGCCCTTGGCCACGGACCAGGAACCGTCGAGCGGAGTCGAGGCTGCCTTGGCGCCATCGGCAGTCACGGGCTCCGTCTTGACGCCGCCGCTTTTGAAAAGCGAGTACACAATCGGGCCGATAGCTACGGCGGTAAGCACGAGGATTAAAACCACGAAGATGGAAACGACGAGTTTCCGGTTATAAAAAAGCTTTTTCATCTACTATCGAAGTCCTTCTAAACGCCGAGCCAGCGAAATAAGCTCCTCACACAGACTGGAAAGCTCTTCCGCGCTCGCGCCTTCTTCTGCGGCGGTTTGAATGTCTTCTGCGGAACACCGCAATTCAAAAAGGCCGTCGCGCAAACCTTGCACTTTATCTGGGCTTAAGATTACTGCATCGGCAGGAATATCCGTGCCACTAACATTGTTTCTTTGTTCATAAGCACGCTGTTTGCACGAGGCGCTGCAAAACTTACGTGGTCGTCCCCTACCGCCTTGGTCAATATCCTTTCCACACCATTGGCAGGAACCGACATTGCTTTCACGACTAGCTGTACGGATCACTAGATACACTTTAGTCCATTAAACGGCGGGCTGGGAACAATACCGCGTGGGTGTTCGTTATAATAAATAGCTCTTAGGCGAAACTATCGCCGTCAATCAGGGATCTCTTTGAAAAGGATGATGTTGCATGGCAGATCGCGTACTCCGTGGCAGCCGTATGGGTGCAGTCAGCTACGAAACTGACCGCGACCACGACCTCGCACCGCGCCAGATGGTGAAATACCGCACGGACGATGGTGAAATTTATGAGGTGCCCTTTGCACATGAGGCAGAAATCCCTGAAGAATGGATGTGCAAGAATGGCAAGCTGGGCCACCTCGTAGAGGGCGAAGGCGTGGAAGCTAAGCCCATCAAGCCACCTCGCACCCACTGGGATATGCTGCGGGAGCGCCGTTCCATCGAGGAACTCGATGAGCTTTTGGAAGAGCGCATTAACCACCTGCGCTCCCGCCGTCGGACCGCTGCTCGCCTCCTCAAGGAGCAAGAACAGCAGAAGAAGTCTTAAAGGCTCAAGCGGAATTAATTTAAGCCCGTACCCTGGCTGCCATATTGGCACGGGGTACGGGCTTTTTAGCTGCCTAGGTTATTTCTTCTTGGTCAGCTGGCCCACCTGGTGCTTGACCAAGTATCCCAGCTCATTGGCCAAATTGGTGGCCCAGCCCACACCGTTGCGCGCCTTCTGGCCAGCATTGTGAACGGAGCCGTGTTTGACCTCGTGGTCCGCCAGCTTGGACATCTCGCCGGCAAAACCTTTCACCTGCTCCGCGCGGTGGGCCACGCCCCACTTGGTTACCTCGAAGAGAGAGTCCTTGACAAAGGAACCATCCAGCTTGGACTCGCCGTACTCGCGCTCGGTGAAGGTGATGGGTACCTCGCGGATATCGTATCCAGCCTTGACTGCGCGGAAGGCCAAGTCCACCTGGAAGATGTAACCGGCCTTAGACAGCTCATCAAAGTCAATGTCTTCCAAGAGTTCGCGGCGGAAGGCGCGGTAGCCGGCGGTCATATCGGACAGGTCGGTACCGAGCGCGAAAGAGATGTAGAGGTTGCCCAAGCGGGACAGGTACTCGCGGGATGCCGGCCAATTGACGGTCTCGCCGCCCGGCACGTAGCGGGAACCGATAACGAGGTCCGCGCCCTTGTCAATCTCTTCCAGCAGCAGGTGCAGCTGTTCTGGGGCGTGGGAGCCATCAGCATCCATTTCACAAAGGACCTGGTAGTCGCGCTCCAGTCCCCATTCAAAGCCTGCGATATAGGCGCCCAAAAGGCCGCCCTTGCCCTCGCGGTGCAGCACGTGAATGTGGTCATCTTCTGCTGCGAAAGCATCGGCCTTCTCGCCGGTGCCGTCGGGGGAATTATCATCCACAACGAGGATGTGAACCTCTGGCAGCGCCTCGCGGACGCGGCCGGTAATCAGGGGAAGGTTTTCAATCTCGTTATACGTTGGGATGATAACCAGCGTCGCAGAATCAAGAGTGCTCACAGTAATTAATGCTCCTACTTTTCTTTAGCGCCGACACCGCGAGGTGTACGACCCAATCGGTTGGTACGCACGGCAACGAGTGCGCAGACGGTACCAATAATAACCATCAGCCACTGCATGAGCGAACCGTAGCGCACCGAAAATGTTTCACCGGTTTTTAGAGGCAGGCTTTCTACCAGTGTCGCGGGCTCAAATAGCTCCGTGGATTGGCTCACGCTACCATCTGGGTGCACGAGTGCGGAGACTCCAGAGGTGGCTGCAACCACGACGGCGCGGTCGGTTTCGAGCGCCCGCAGCCTGCTCATGGCCAGCTGCTGGTACGTCATATCGGAAAAGCCGAACGTGGCGTTATTGGTTGGCGTCGTAAGAATCTGCGCACCGTTTTTGATGGATTCGTGGAAGGCATTATCGAAGGAGACCTCGTAGCAGGTCGCCACACCTACCGCGACGGAATTCATGGAGACCACACCGGGCCCGTCCCCTGCCTTGAAATCACCAGCAAGGTCAACGTAGTCCGAGAAATGCGCGAAGAAGTCCCGCATGGGCATGGTCTCACCGAACGGTTGCAGGTACTTCTTATGGTGGTGATCGCCCACACCGTGGCTGGGGGTAAAGACTTGCATGGTATTGCGCGCGCCCACCTCATCGCGGGTGGCGGTACCGACCAACACGGGAGCGTCGATGGCATCGACGGCACCGCTAATGGCCTGGGCTGCTTCGCCGTCGCGGAAAGGATCGATATCGGAAGAATTTTCCGGCCAGATCACCAGATCAATATCGTCTTCGCGGCGCGCGAGTTTCTCTGTTTCCTGGACGTGGTTATTCAGGACCGCGCGACGCTGCCCAGCGAAGTCCAAACCGCTGCGCGGCACGTTTCCTTGGATGGCCGCCACGTTGGTATCTCCCACTTTGGTGTCTGCGGGATCGATGCCGCGCTCGGCCGCGGGTCCCGCAATGAGTGGGAGAATAAGGGCGGCGCCAGCAGCGATCTTTACCCGCCCACCGCGCAGCAATAAGCCGGCAAGGCCGCAAGCACACAATGCCGTTGCCACCGTAATCAGTGAGGTCCCGCCCCACGGCGCGAGATTGGCTAAGGGCCCTTCAATTTGTCCCCACGCCAGTTTGACCCAAGGGAAACCGCCGAAGGGAACCGAGGAACGCAGGACCTCTACGGCGAGGTACACGAAGGGAAAGACCAGGAATCCGTATCGCCACCGCGCCACAGCGGCCCCGAATGTCCCTAAAAGGATGGCATAGACCGAAAGCCAGATAGCAAGCGCCGCATAGGGCATGGTCCCCACCAACTCGCCAATCCAGGGCAGGCTCAGTAGGTACAGAATCAGCCCGTGTGTCACCGCCAACAGGGCGCCTAAGGAACCGCGCACCTGCCGGTCACGCCACGGCATCAGGCTCACATACAGCAGGGCGATGCCAATAATCGCGCCCCACCACCAGCCGCGCGGCTCAACAGCGGTAAAGGTCAGCGCACCAGAGATGCCCGCTATGACCAAGCGGGCGAAAAATATGGCCACTTATTTTCCATCCTGCGAATTATCATCGCCGCGGGGACCGAAGTCATCAGGATCTAGGTTCTCGGACCAGTTGCGCAGCTCTTCCTCATCGATTACCTCGTGGGAGTCGCTCTGACCAGACGATTGCCCAAAAGCCTGTCCAAAAGATTGCCCCGAGGCCTGCCCAAAGGATCCAAAATTGCCATAGCTATCGTGCTGCTGTGCCATGGGCGATGCCTCGTAGATGCGCACACCCATCTTCTCTACCTTGCGGTAGATGGATACGGCTATAAACTTTCGAAAGAGCGACCGCGTTGGGGCGAAGATGAGCAGGATCCCCATAAAACTAGTCAAAAATCCGGGCAGGGACAGCAGCATGCCACCGGCCAGGGTGAGGCCCACATTCCCGGCGGTTTTGCCCATATCGTTATCGCGGACGTAGTAGGTCCCGTCACCGGCCTGCTCTACTTGTTTTCCCATCAACCGGCGCACCTCGATGCCAGCGATGGACATTCCAAAGAACATGGTGATAAACAGGGCAATGAGCGCCCAAAAGACGCCAATCCACTCGGCGACGGCCCAAAACGCTAGGGTTTCCGCCAGCATATAGAGGACGAGATATAAAAACGGCATAGCTTCCAGTTTAACGAGCAAAGCTGACGATATGCTGGCAACACTCGATCCCGGCGCAGGGCTTCTCACCGGCTACACTGGCAAGCTATGCATTACCCCAAATTTTTCCAGCACCCTGAGTCCGGCACTTGCCTTCGCCTGCACGTTGTGGGCGGTTTTACTAGCCCTAATGATTGGATCCATTTGGGTTATTGCGCGGCGCACTGGGCCGATGGCAGCGTTTATATTCGCCCCAATTCCGCCATCGAGTTGCGGGGAGTTACAGACAAGGCCCAGCTTGCGGCGGAGCTGGATAAATTAGAGCTGCTAAGCTTCCACATTCCCGTGCTGGCCTCTCCCCTTGCTCCCGCGGCGCAGCAGGCAGAGCGCCAGCTGACCGCGCACCTGAATACCGAACAGCCGGGCTTGGAGTCGCTCGCGATTACCACTGACGCCGACGACCTGCCGGTTTCTGCGGCGCAGATTAGTATGCAGCTGCTTGACGATGCCACCTTAAACATCACCCATTCCCCCGCCACCGACAGCCCGACCGCGGGCCTCTCGCTTGCCGATGCCGCAGCCCACCTCCAGCGCCTCGGTGCCTTGCGCACCGAGGCGAAGGGTACCGAAGCAAAAGGCACTGAGGCGAAGTGTACTGGGGCGGCTGGTGCGGAACTCGCTGCGGAGCCAGGGCCCATTGGCTGGTTGGATGAGCACCAGGTAGAAGGCGTGGTCGACTTAGGCGCGGGTGTCCACCAAGGCGCCATCCCGGCGCAGTTCGCGCGGCTTATCGGCCAGCTCGAGGTGGACATCACGGTCACCCCGTGGGGAGGCCTAGTCTTTCACGACATCGCAGAGGGCGATGCCGAGGTCGTCCTCCGCGTGCTCGCCCCGCGCGGTTTCATCTTCGATATCAATTCGCCCCTGCTGCGGGACGGCGAGGCCGACTAACGCGGCATATGCCGCCACACGGGCCGGGGCACTAACCGCATGACCCAGGCCAAGGCTTGCAGGGCCTTCGGGATCCACAGGGTGTGGCTGCGCGCCTGACCGCGGCGGTCGTCGTTGTCTATGCAGGCAACGACGGCATCGGCGACATCGCCTGGCCGCACCGATAGCGGGGCCGGTTTCATCCCCTGGGTCATGGACCCAATGACGAACCCGGGGCGCGCGGTAATCAGCCCGAGCCCACTGCCGTGCAGTCTGTCCGCAAGGCCCTGGCAAAAAGCATCCAGCCCAGCCTTGGTGGAACCGTAGACATAATTGGCACGCCGAGCCCGCCACCCAGCGATGGAGGAAAAGGCCACGATATGGCCGCGCGGCATCGACTGCGCCGCTACCGTGAGCACGGAGACCTGGGCGGTGTAGTCGATGGTGGCGATCTGTGCCGCGTGGGACGGGTCGGTTTCCGCCTTATCTTGATCCCCTAGGATTCCGAAGGCGACCACAGTCAGCTCGATGGCGCCGACGCGTTCCTTGGCCTCGGTAAAGATCTGGCGGTGTTGGGAGAAATCCTCCGCGTTAAAGGACAGCTGGTGGACGCTGCGTGCACCTGCGGCCTTAAGCTGGGCGGTAATCTCCTCCAGCCCGTGGGTCCCGCGGGCGGCGAGGACGATGTCGTTACCGCGGGCCACGCGTCGGGCGATTTCGCCGCCGATATCGCTGCGCCCGCCCAGGATCAGTACGCCAGCCACTTAACGCACTTCGCGTTCAACGACGTTGAGGGACTTGTAGCCATCCTTGGTCAATACCACGATGTCTTCTAGGCGCATGCCCCACTGGCCTTCTAGGTAAATGCCTGGCTCAATGGAAAAGGCCATGCCCTCTTCCAGTGGCAGGTCATTTCCCTCCATGATGAAGGGCTCTTCGTGGGTCGAAAGGCCAATTCCGTGGCCGGTGCGGTGGACGAATTTATCGCCCCAGCCGGCATCGGCAATAGCCTTCCTCGCAACACCGTCGATTTCTTCGGCCGTGCTGCCGGGCTTGGCAGCGGCGCGGGCGGCCGCTTGGGCATCGTAAAGCACCGCATAAGCGTCCTGGAAGTCCTGCGGCGCCTGGCTGAGATCGCCGCCTACGACGTAGGTGCGGGTGCAATCGGAGTGATAGCCGGAGGGCAAGGTACCCCCGAGATCCACGACAACGGGATCGCCCGCTGTCAGCTTCCGGTCAGAGAAGCTGTGGTGCGGATTGGCGCCATTCGGGCCAGAACCTACGATGACAAAGTCAATGATGGAATGCTCTTTGAGGATGAGCTTTTCCAGTTCATGCGCTACCTCGGCCTCGGTGCGGCCGGGCTGCAGGAGCTCAGGAACCTGGGCGTGCACGGCGTCGATAGCCTGGCCGGCCTTGCGCAGCTCCGCGATTTCCGCTTCGTCCTTGCGGGTGAAAAGCTCCGCGAGCGCATAGGTGGCAAGGACATAATCCGCCTCGGGCACGCGCGCCTGGAACTGCAGAATATGGTCTGCCGTCAGGGATTGTCCCAGCGCGACCTTCTTGATCGACGCAGCACCCTTGAGGGCGAGCTCGTAGGGATTATCGCCGTCATTCCACCCGCGCAGTTCCACATCGAGCTTGCCGACGGGCGCCGATTTAATATCCGTAATATCCGTATTCGGCGAGACTATCCACGGCGTACCGCTTTGGGGAACGGCTAACACCGTCAGGCGTTCGTGGGACGAGACCCACGAACCGGTCAGGTAGGCAAAATCAGGGCCGGTGCCAATCAGCAAAAGGTCAATGCCTTGCTGGGCGGCCGCTTCCTGCGCTGCCGAGAGCCGGCGCGAATATACTTCGGGAGAAAAAGCCTGAGTAGTCATGCCCCACAGTCTACTAGTCAGTAGGACGGGCTAGCTTAAGCCCCGATCGCGACAACCCCGCGCTGAATGGCGTCGATTGCGCGGCGCGCATTGCGCTGAATCTGGCCATCGTAGCCAGTCTTGGCGATTTGCTGCAGGAGGTCCACAACTTGGCGGCACCACCGCACGAAATCACCGGGAGTAAGCTCCGCGCCCGCTTCATTGGCCGCCGCCATGCAATAGCCCAAGGGCGCACCCGCCGCCCACTGGTGAATGGCCAGCGCAAATCCGGCTTCAGGCTCGCGCGTTGGGGGCAGGCGGTGGCGGCGTTCATCGGCGCCGAGCTCGGTATAGATGCGCCAGGTCGCATTCATGGCATCGGCCATGCGATCCGTTGCCGCCTCCGGCTGGCCCCCAGTGGCCTTCCTATTTTCAAAGCAGCACAGAGATGCAACGCCGGCCAATTCCGCCGGATCCAGCTCATCCCAAATGCCTCGCTTCAGGCATTGGGCAACGAGCAGATCGGATTCGCTATGAATCTTTGCCAGGCGCTCGCCTTCCTCAGTGATGACCGGCGTGCGATCATTGCCGGCACCAGAGAACTCGACATAGTCCATCTCCGCGAGCAGATCCACGATGCGTTCAAAGGTTCGGCCCAATGTATCGGTCGCCTTATTCACCTTGGCCTGCAGCTTTTCGAGGTCGCGCTCGCGGCGCGCCAACTTCTGCGCCACGCCGGCCAGTTGCTCCCTGTCGGTGGCGGGCCAGTCGTGTGCAGGGTGCTCGCGAATGGCATCGCGCAACTCGCCTATCCGCTTATTTGGTCGCAGACGTGGCTTCGACTTCATTCGCTTTGGGCGGTCAAACTTTTCGCGGTGGAAGACATCCTGGATGTACTTGGTATTGCGCCGCGGATTCTTCCGCACCGGCTTCGGGATCTTAATACGGCCCAGTTGAATCGGCGGATTGCTAATACCAGTGGCATCGATGCGCCCTGACCACCCAGATTCCGTGGTCACCCACGGGCGAGGATCTTCAGTCTGGTTGGCCGGGGTGACCACCGCGGCAAGAGTGGGGCGCTTCTTTCCGGCAAGCGCGATGACATCGCCCAATTGCAGGCGGGCTAGCACCGCAACCACTTCCTGGGTGCGCTGGTGTTCCTTATCGACCTTGGATTGCTTTTCTTCCGCCGTCAGCTCGCGGCGCAGCCGGATATAATCCATGAGCACCTCGGCGGGATCCTCGCCGTCCTTGGCTGGTGGTGCGAGGGCATCCACGGCATCGTCAAGCTGCTCACGCAATTCGCGCACGCGATGCTCCGCGCGCTCTAATTCGCGGGTTTCTTCCACCACGGAACCATCGGCCTGGAACTGCGCGAAAGACTTTTCCAGTAGCCGCAGCGAGTCCTCAAAGCCGAGCATGCCCAGCAGGTTGATGGCCATGTTATAGCCCGGCGCAAACGTAGAAATGAGCGGATACGTGCGCGTTGAAGCTAAACCGGCGACAAAACGCGGATCCATAGCCGGTGCCCACTGCACGACCGCGTTGCCCAGGGTATCGATTCCGCGCCGGCCGGCGCGCCCGGTCAGCTGCGTGTATTGGCCTGGCGTGAGATCCACGTGTGCTTCGCCATTGAACTTGATCAACTTCTCGAGCACCACCGTGCGGGCTGGCATATTAATGCCCAAGGCAAGAGTCTCGGTAGCAAATACCGCGCGTACTAAACCGCGGACGAAGAGATCTTCTACGATGTGGCGAAACGCCGGGAGCATCCCTGCGTGGTGGGCGGCAAAACCACGGGAGAGCGCTTCGCGCCACCGCCGGAAATCCAAGACCTGCAAGTCTTCTTCCGGAATGCCCTCAACGCCGGCATCGACGATGGCCTTGATCTCTTCTGCTTCCTCTTGCGTCGTCAGCACCATCCTGCTGCGCAGGCACTGATAGAGCGCGCCATCGCAACCGGCGCGGGAAAAGATGAAGGTAATCGCGGGCAGCATATCTTGCGATTGCAGCACCTTCAGCACCTCAGGGCGTCCTAAGGGGCGGTAGCGATCTTGCGGCCGGGAGGAACCGGAACGCCCGCCCGCTTTACCATGAAATTCGCTGCGCCCGCCGCCCTTGTGGCGCGCCCTCGCGCGAAAACCCTTGCCGGATTTATAGTCCGCGCGCCCATCATCGCTATCGCCTGCCTCCAAGCGCTGAATGCGACGCTCTAATTCGGAATTGACCTGGCCGCCGGATTCCGGCTCGAAAAGCGGGTAAATCTTGCGGCCCAGCATCATCCATTGATCAAGTGGGACCGGCCGGTGTTCGGTCACAATGACAGAGGTATCGCCGCGGACCGTGGCGAGCCATTCACCGAATTCCTCGGAATTGGACACGGTGGCAGACAGCCCAATGATGGATACGTGGTCCGCCAAGTTCAAGATGACTTCTTCCCAGACCGCGCCGCGGGAGGCATCCGCAAGGAAGTGGATTTCATCCATGACCACGTGAGTAAGTCTATCCAGCGCGGGAGAATCCGCGTAGATCATATTGCGCAGCACCTCGGTGGTCATCACCACGATTTCGGCATCGGCGTTAATGGAGACATCGCCAGTAAGCAGACCGACGGCATCCTCACCGTGCTCAGCGACGAGGTCGTGGTATTTCTGGTTGCTCAGCGCCTTAATCGGGGTGGTATAAAAGCACTTCGTGCCGCGGCTTAGTGCCAAAGACACGGCGAACTCGCCAACGACGGTTTTACCTGCACCAGTAGGGGCGCAAACGAGCACCCCTTGGCCATTTTCTACCGCCTCACACCCCTGCACCTGGAACTCATCCAAGGGGTATGGGAGGCCGGCGGCGAAGGTATCCAGGTGAGTTTCAGTCATATCTCACAAGGCTACCCGTGCTTAAAGCACATCGTCGAAAAAGCCACCTTCATCGGTAGGTCGCTGCGGACCCTTGCGATCCTCAGCCCGTTGGGAAGTGCTATCCGAAGCCCGATCTTCCGTGCGGACGGTCTGCGATGACGCCCCAGCTGCCGCAGGCTTAGGCGAGGCATATACGCCCGACGGGGCATCGACAGGCGCGGGCCCGCCCACACCAGTGGGGCTTTCGTCTAGCGCAGACGCGGATTCATCATCAAGATCCATCCAGTCAGGACGCTGCCGGTTCTGGCGCTTGTCGTGAATGCGGCAGAACTGGAAGGCAATCTCAATAAGCAGCATCAGGCTGGCGGACAATACCACCATCGTGAAGGGATCTTGGCCTGGGGTCACGAAGGCGGCAAAGATCATCACCACGACGATGACGATGCGGCGCTTATCCTTAACGTGGTTATATTCCAAGACGCCGATGAGATTGAGCGAGACGATTAACAGCGGAATCTCGAAGCTGATGCCAAAGATGAGCAAGAGCGCCAAGAGGAAGTAGAAGTATCGCTCACCAGTTAATGCTGCGGTTTGATACTCAGCCCCAATGCCGACGAGGAATTCCAAGCCCACGGACAAGATGAAGTAGGCCAAGATGGCGCCCGCCAGGAAGAGGGAGACGGCCACAACGACGAAGCTCAAGGTGTAGCGGCGCTCATTCTTATGCAGGCCTGGCACGATGAATGCCCACACCTGGTAGAGCCAGACTGGGGACGAAATAACCGTACCTGCCAACGCACCGACCTTCAGGCGCAAAATGAGCATCTCGAAGGGGCTGGTGGCAAGCAAGCGGCATTCGCCATCGTTATTGAAGTTGGCTCGTTTATCTTCCGGCAATGAGCAATAAGGCTCGCGCAGGATTTCTCCCAGCGGTGGAATCCGGAAGGGCGCCTGCTGGTACCAAATAAAACCGATGATCGCGCCGATAACCAAGGCCAGCAAGGAAATAATGATCCTTCGCCGCAGCTCTTGCAGGTGCTGCACTAAGGTCATCTCGCCCGTTGGGTTCTTGGGCTTGCGTGAAAAACCTCGCCGCTTGCGGCGCACGCGGGATCCGTGTTCACCGGCAGGGTGGGACTGTGAGAACATCAATTTGGCTCTTTCAACGCACAAGAGCGAACACTACCCTGCCCACTCGATTTCTGAGGGCCGGTCTCCGGCACGGCCGACGAGTACATAGGCAGAGCGTGTTCGCCTTTTTAGCTGGCAGGCGTTAATTCTGGGAGGAAGAGTTTCCCTGCTGGTGGCCAGGCTGCATATCTGGGCGGTTCCAGAACTCCTCATCGGACTGCTGGCGCTTCTGGCTCAGTTGAGCTTGGGTCTCAGAGCGCTTGGTATCCTCCGATTGCATTTCATTGACCTCAGATTTGAAAATGCGCATCGAGCGGCCCATGGAACGAGCAAGATCCGGCAATTTCTTCGCGCCAAATAGCAAGATGATGACGAGAACAATCAGGCCGATTTCCAATGGTCCTAAGGTCATAAGATCCTCTTTCGGTTCTTCTTTGCCTGCGCCAGATGGCCGCCGCGCTCCCTGACTTCGCGGGAAAATTCGCGAGGCAATTTTAAGACGCATGTGCGTGCAGTAACTGAATTATAAGTATAGCCCTTCAACGCGGCATTTCCGCGTTCCGCAATGAGATTCACAATAGATTGAGGGGCTATAACGCGAAACCTATCGGCCTGCCCGAGGGTGAAACGAACCAGCCAATCAACGGACCCCACCTGCATCGTTGCAGCTATAGCGCCGTTTTCCAGGCGTTTGCCTAGTTGCATATCGTAGTATTCTGCAAGCCAGGTGAATTCTTCATGAATGATTAATTCCACGGAATCCGCCGTACCTAAATTAAAGGGTGCTGCAGCGTCGAAATCCAGCTCTTTAAGGCGCGGATGAGCAGTCTCCTCGGTCAACTCGGCATGCTTGATGCGGTCAATACGAAAGGTCCTGTGCCCCTGCTTTTCTTCTTCCCACGCCGCGAGATAGGGCTCGGCATCCACGATAAAAATCCGGGCCGGATCTACCAGGCGCTCGGTTTCCTTATTAGATGAAGCGCTCCAATAGCGCATCCGGATGCGCCGTTTTTCATTAAGCCCGCGGTTCAAGGTTGCCTGGATGTCGGATTCTTGCGGGTCCACCGTGGATAACGTGTCATAGATGCTCAGCGTGCGTTCATCCATAATGGAACGCAATTTCGCGGCGGCAGACTTAATCGCCCGCGTATCTAATAGCCCGGGCATAGCCTCGAGGGATTCAAGGGTAAGTAAGAGCGCGCCCGCCTCAGTCGGCGTAAGCCGCAATGCTTGCCCCAAGCCTTGGTCATTGTAGATGGTGACCCCATCGCGGTAGCTGAAAGAGAGATCGATGAGCTCTTCGGTATTGCGGCCGGTCCCAGAGCAAAATAGGCGGTCCACGGCATCTTTCAGTTCCCCTGGGTCCATCCCCAAATCCGCGGCTGCCTCCATCGGAGTTTTATCCGGATGGTTTTGGAAGTACGGGATGAGGTTCAGCGACCGGACGAGCGCTTGCAGTTTATGAGATCCATCGGCCATTGGTTTACTCAGCTCCGTTGTGGTTGGCGGCTGCGCGCAAAAGGTTAATGATGTCAGTGCGCACCTCGGGGGGATCGAGCACTTTTACTTCTGGGGCATAGCCTGCGGCGGTGCGCACCAACCAATCCTTTTGGACCCCGGTCAGCACTACGGTGCCTTCGGCAGTGCGCTCCCCCGCGCTTTCTAGCTCTTGGGCTTGACCTTCAGGAATATACAAGGTCGCATCCACCTTTTCGCCGCGTTGTAGCGCCTCTTTGACGAGCTTGTCGATGTCCACCGTCGGCTCGGAATGCTCAGCTGGCTGGTGTGACCTTTTGATCTCGGAAAGCCGCAGGGCGCGGAAGACGCGCGGGGCGGCGCGGTCAACATCGAAGCCAACGATATAGATGCGACTTTGATGGTTGACCACTCCCCAGGGATCCATGGTGCGTCGCACGGTTTCTGCCGCTGGGTGGGGGCGATAGGCAAAGGTAATGCGGATTTTATTACGCACAGCGGCCAAAACAAAAGTGATCACCTCGGGGGCAAGGCGGGTGATGTCATTGACCGCGGTATAGACGGGCGCGCCCTCCAAGTTCCGGGAGGCACCCGAGGCGGCGATCTTGGTCCACCCTGACAGGGAGAAATCGCTCAATCCACCCGGGGTTCCCACTCCCCCTGCGATACCAAGCACCATCGCTTCTTCCGGCGAAAATTCCACCGGTGGGAGCTGGTAATTGCTTTGGTCGAGGCGGTATGAGGCGCCGTCTTCCCCACCGGTGTGCACGATGGGGACTCCGGCGCGTTGCAAAGTGGCGATATCGCGCGCCAGGGCCTTGGTAAAAGCCTCGTCGGATTTATCGCTATAGCCTGCGACGTGGCTGCGAATCCACGCCGCGGAGCGGTCCGGTGAACCACCCGAATTCGCCGCTCCTTGCAGCGCAAAGGATAGGTTGGTGAGCCTTTCTACCGCCGCATCCTGCCGGCTCGGCGTGGATCGTGATGCCACCACGTTGTCTACTCTCCCCTGTGCTCAATGTGCACGCCTTAGGCGTGATTATCGTGCATATAGTCTAGCAATGCTTCAATGCGCGGATCGGTGGACGCGAAAGGGTCCAGCAGCTCCTCGGTGCGCGGTTCGGGGCGGTTGACCTTCAGCCGCGTCCAATCCACGGTCACGTGCGCGCCGCAGTCTTCGGCGGCAGTCAGGAACGCGCCGCGCAAGGCCGCGCGCGTGGTCGGCGGCGCGGTCGATACTGCACGCTCGATGTCTTCATCTTCAATCCAGCGCTCGATCATCCCGCGGCGCAGCAGCACGTCATACAAACCTCGCCCGGGCCGGATATCGTGATAGGTCATATCAACCTGCGTAAGTTTCGGATGCGCCCAGTCACCGCCTAGGCGGGAACGGTAGCGCTCGAGCAGCTCGAACTTGATGACCCAATCAATCTCGCGGTTTACGCCGGAGAAATCTCCGGTCTCGATGGCGCGCAGGATGCGCTCCCACAGGTCAACGACGCGCTCCAATTCCGCCGTGGGCGTGCCGGTATCTTCGCGGTGAGCGAGCCAATCGCGCGCCCGCGCGCAAAGCTGCTGCTGGACTTCTAGGGCCGTAATGGTTCCCCCGCTAACAAGCGGCAGCGGCGTAGATCCGGTCATATCTCGCGCGATGGTGCGAATGTGGTGGATGGGATCCGCGATCTCGAGTTCGGGCAGCTCGAAGCCTGCCTCCAGCATCTCTAACATGAGCAGGGTGGAGCCGACCTTCAATGCGATGGTGGGCTCTGCCATATTGGAATCACCAACGATGATGTGCATGCGGCGGAAGCGCTTGGAATCCCCGTGCGGCTCATCGCGGGTATTGATGATGGGCCGGGAACGGGTGGTCGCAGACGAGACGCCTTCCCATACCTGGTCGGCGCGCTGCGATAAGAGGAATTGCGCGGGGTGATCGCCCTTGGCTGGCTGCACCATTCCCGCCCCGCAGATAAGTTGGCGGGTAATCAGGAAGGGCAAGAGCGCTACGCCCAGATCTTTGAGCACCATATGCCGGCTAATGAGGTAATTCTCGTGGCAGCCAAAGGAGTGCCCGGCGGAATCTACGTTGTTCTTAAAAAGGTAGACCGGCCGCTCGTTTCCTTCTGCGACCAAAGCAGCTTCGGCCTGTAGCGCGAGGCGGTTCATCACGCGGTCACCGGCGCATTCATAGGCGATCAGCTGGCTAAGGCTATCGCACTCGGCGGTAGCTACCTCAGGGTGCGAGCCGACGTCGAGGTATAGGCGGCTGGCATTGGTGGCGAAGATATTGGACGAGGCGTATTTTTCTACGATCGGCCGGAAGAGCACGCGCGCAACCTCATCCGGGCTTAATGCCCGCTGGCTCTTCGGCGTCGCCGTGGACAGGCCATACTCGGTTTCGATGCCCATAATCCGCCGGGCAAAAACGGGACGGGTGGATTCCACGCCTACTGTCCGCCCTTTTGGACGTAGGAGCGGACGAATTCCTCCGCGTTATTTTCCAGCAGGCCATCGATCTCATCCAGGAGATCATCGGTGCCGGAGGTGTTGATATTGAGCTGGGTTGCGGTAAATTCTTCCTCTGACTCGGGGTCATTTCCCCCATTATTACTATTGACCTGGCGATTCGAAGTGGACACGGTGTCATCCTTTCGTCGTATTAGGTGATCATTACTTACGATACTCGGGCTGGATACCGATGGCAGCAAGGCCTTCGAGCAACTCTTCTACGCTGCTTGCGCCATCGATGATGTCTTCGCAGTCCGCGCGGGTGAGCCCGCGGGCATCATCCATGGCCACGGTGGCCCAGACTCCGTTTCGGGCGTGTCCGTCCTTATCACCACGGCGCAGGGTGAGGCTTTGCCAGCTGGCAGCGATGATATCTTCGCCGAATTTCTGCGTTATGCGCCCGCGGAAATATGCCCGCGTATCAGCGGGCGGCTCGGCCGCAGCGCGGTGCAAATCTTCGGCGCTAAAGAGCTGGCGCATCTGGCCCTTGCGCACCAGCGCATGGTGCAGCGACTTCTCCGGATCGATTTCCGCGTATTGCAAGTCGATGAGGCGCAGCTTGGGATCATCTGGGGCAATGCCGCGGTCCAGGTAGCTTTTGATCAACCGGTACTTGGCCACCCAATCTAGGAGGTGGGAGGCCTTGAGGGGGTCATCGGCAAGCAGCTCTACTGCCTCGTCCCAGGCCGCCAGCACCTTGCGATCGGCGTCGGTCTCCGGCTGCAGGCGGCGGCGGTATTCGTTGAGCAGCTCGAGGGCGGTGAGCGTGCGGCCATCGGCAAGCGTGAGCCGGTGGCGCAATTCAAGATCGCGGCTTACCAGGGGAACCTCCGCGACGGCATCGGCCAAACGCAGATCGCTAAAGTCTGTGCCCGCCTCAATGGCATCGAGCACCAGCGAGGTCATGCCCAATTTCAGCAGCGTCGAGGTCTGCGACATATTCGCATCGCCAATGATGACGTGCAGGCGGCCAAAATCATCGTGGATGGCATGGGGCTCATCGCGGGTATTGATAATGCCGCGATTGAGGGTGGTTTCCAGAGAAATTTCTTGCTCCATATAATCCGCACGCTGGGAAATCTGGAACCCCGGTTCCTCCCCAAACTCGCCGCGCCCCATGCGCCCAGCACCAATGACGACCTGCCGGGCCACGAAGAAGGGGATCAGCGCTTGGGCCATGACCGAAAAATCGGTGCTGCGGGCATACTGATAATTTTCATGCGAACCGTAGCTGGCACCCTTGCCATCGACGTTGTTTTTATACAACCGCAGCGGCGGGCACGGCTGCCGGTCCGCCAAGACGGACTTTCCCTGTGCTGCTAGCTCCGCGACGGCATCCCGGGCCTGCAGCAGTGTGAAATCGCCGGCGGCATCATAGAGCGTTGCGTCCCAAGCATTCGTGCACTCCGGAGCCGAATACTCGGGGTGGGCGTGGTCCACATAAAACCGCGCCCCGCTCGGGGTGACAACATTGGCTACCCCCACCGCATTGGGGTCTACCACGGGAACCGTATCGTAGCGCTTGAGATCGAAACCGCGCGAGTCCCGCAAGGGGTGTTCCTCCGCAAAATCCCAGCGCGAACGCGCCCCCGTATACAGCGCGGCATAGGCCACAACCGCATGGGTCGAGGTAATGATTGGGGATTCCTCCGGCGAATCAGGCGTAGAAATACCGTATTCCGTTTCCGTTCCTAGCACGCGGGCCACGTACAGCTCCTTCCGCTTAAAAGTTCCACACTGGTCACGCGCGAACCGCTGTGATCCGTGGAGACAATCTTGCTCCATTCCTCGGGGTTGGTTGAGGTGGGCATGTATTCCGATTCCTCCTGCTCGGCGGCGATGGCTGCCCGCAGGTGCTGCTTGCCGATGCCCCCTTCAACGCCCCCAGTGCCTTCCTCCACGGCGCGCTCCGCACCGTGGTGCGATAAAGCTTCCTTGATGGCCAGCTTTTTAGCCCGGGCCAAAATATTGGCAATCATCGCGCCAGAGACGAAATCCCGGTAGTGCAGGACTTGGCGTTGCCCATTGCTAAAGTGCAGCTGCGCAAACGGCCTATCGCTATACAGCTCATCCACGGCATCGCCAATGAGCTCGTCAATATCACCCACATGCGGAATGGACGGATCGAAGTGGCGGGCGAAGATCTCGCGCGCGCCGCGCTTGGTGGGGCGATTGATGCGCACCTTCATATCCAGCCGACCCGGGCGCATGATGGCGGGGTCAATGAGCTCTTCCCTATTGGTGGCGCCGATGATGACCACATTGCTGAGGCCCTCCACGCCGTCGAGCTCCGTTAGCAGCTGTGGAACGACGGTGGTTTCCATATCGGACGAGACCCCGGATCCGCGGGTGCGGAAAATGGATTCCATCTCATCAAAGAAGATGACCACCGGGCGATCCGCGCTGGCCTGGGCGAGCTCGCGTGCGCGCTCAAAGATCAGCCGGATGCGGCGTTCTGTTTCACCGACGTACTTATTCAGCAGCTCTGGGCCCTTAACATTGAGGAAGTAGCTGGATCCATCTCCCCCCATTTGGGTAGACAAAGAGTTCGCCACTGCTTTAGCAATGAGCGTCTTTCCGCAGCCCGGTGGGCCATAAAGCAATACACCCTTGGGTGGTTGCAGTCCATATTCCCTGTAGAGCTCTGGGTGGATAAAGGGCAGCTCGACGGAATCACGGATCTGCGAAATTTGCTCGTCTAGGCCGCCGATATCCTCGTAGCGCACATCTGGCACTTCCTCCAGCGAGAGCTGGGATACCTCTGCTTTATCCACCTTTTCCACGGCCACGGAGGCCTTGGTATCTAACAGCACGACCTCGCCCGCGCGCACGCTTTCTTGCAGCGCCTGTGCGAGGAGAACGACGCGGTTATCCCCCGCAGACTTAGCCACGACGGCCCGGCGCTGGTCCAAGCGCTCGACCACGGTGGCAAGCTCGCCGGTGCTCGTGGGGGCGCAGCCTTCGACGACCACGAAGCCATCTCCCAACCGCACCTGTTGGCCCACCTGCAGGCTTCCCGGCTCCACGTTGGGAGAGACCTTGAGCTGCATGACGCGGCCGTTGGTATAAACCTCCGCCGTGGTTCCTACCTCGCTTTGGTGCGGCGAGTAGGCCAAAAAGACACCGTAGGTAGAGGCAGGCTCTGCAAGTGCATTGACCTCAGCAAATAACTGCTCAAGCTCGGCGCGCGATTTCTGTAAAAGCTCCACCAGCTTTTGATTGCGCGCAGCAAGCTGGCTGAGTTGCCGCTTATTATCCGTGGCTTCATCCATGCACACCACTTTAACGCGCGAAAAGGTATGAGCGAGGCCACTTTAGCAATTAATTACATCCGTGTACTTAAATAGTGCGCATTCTATTTGCGGGCGCGGCGCTGGGGGCGCGGCGGGGTGACGCCATCGGCAAGCCGCCTGGTCCAAATGAGGAATGCGGTATGCGCATTCATGCGGTGCTCTGGGCGGGTGGCCAGGCCTTCTACCTTCCACTCGCGCACCAGAGACTCCCATGCCTTCGGCTCGGTAAAGCACTGCAGCTCGCGAATGCCCTCCATGACCTTCATCAGCTGCGGAACCGTTGCCACATAGGTCATGAACACGCCGCCGGGGATCAGCAGATCGCGTACGGTCTCCAAGTTCTCCCAGGGCTCAAGCATGTCCAAGATGATGCGGTCAACGGGGCCACCGAGATCGTCAGCGGTGACATCGCCAAGATCCCCCAGGCGCGGCGACCACCACTCGGGGCGGCTGCCAAAGTATTCCTCGACATTATCGACCGCATACTCCAAGTGATCCTCACGGATTTCGTAGGAATAGACGTGGCCTTCGGGGCCCACGGCGCGCAGGAGGGACATCGACAAGGCACCGGAGCCCGCACCAGCCTCAAGCACGCGGGCGCCCATGAAAATATCGCCCTCGACCAAGATTTGTGCGGCGTCCTTGGGGTAGATGACGGCGGCGCCGCGCGGCATCGAGAGGACGTGATCCACCATGAGGTGGCGGAAGAGCAGGAAGGACGAGCCCAAGGTGGACTCGATGACGGAACCTTCATCCATTCCCACGATGTCATCGTGGTTGATTATGCCTTTATGGGAATGGAACTGGCCTCCTTCTTTCAAAATGACCGTGTAGTGGCGCCGCTTGGCGTCCGTCAGCTGCACGCGGTCGCCATAGGAAAAGGGGCCAGAATAAGCCATGCCGCAAAACTCCTCGAGGTTGTGGGAAACTAACCCTTCAAGTATGCCTCAAGTGCCCGCGAGAGCCATATTTGGTCCTGCTCGCCCACCATCTCGCGCGCGGAGTGCATCGATAGCATCGGCACGCCCACATCGACGGTATCGATGCCCAATCGCGTTGCGGTAATGGGGCCGATGGTCGATCCGCACAGCACATCGTTATTGCCCACGAAACGCTGCACCGGAACCCCAGCCGTGGCACACGCGGTCTCCCACAACGCGATCGTCTGCGCATCGGAGGCATAGCGCTGGTTGCCATTGATCTTGGTCACTGGACCCTGCCCAATGATCGGCTGATGGGTGGGATCGTGCTTATCCGTGTAATTGGGGTGCACCGAGTGCGCGGCATCGGCAGACACGCAGCTTGAGCGGGCGAACATCTGGAATCGCTCTTCCTCATTGGCCCCCAGCGCGCGGGCAGTGCGGGTCAACACGTCCTGCAGGATGGGCCCGGCGGCACCATAGCGGGAGCTCGATCCCACTTCCTCGTGGTCAAAGGCCATCATAACCAAAATATCGGAGCCGTCATAGTCCTGCGCAGCGCTCTGCATAGCCTCCAGCGAGGCATGCACCGAAGACAAGTTATCCATGCGGCCAGCCGCGATAAACTTTTCGCCCGCGCCAAAGACCGCGCCTCGGGCGGCATCGGCCGTAATCAGGTTGAAGGACGCGATATCCTGCTTGGCAATGCCCGCCTGCTCCCCCACCACCTGTAGGATCGACGCATCTTCATCGCCCACCGTCAGCACCGGCTGCATGTGCTTTTGCCGGTCCGGCTTGAACTCATCCTTGCGGTACAAGTGGATAGCCAGCGAAGGAAGGCGCAGGATCGGGCCCGTATTCACCAAGTGCTGGCGCCCATCCGTGGTCACAACTTGGCCGGCGACGGTAAGTTCGCGGTCAAACCACGTGTGCAGCAAGGCGCCGCCGTAGATTTCTACCGCGACCTGCTGCCAGCC
The DNA here is from genome assembly GCF_040225725.1 of Corynebacterium sp. KPL4015. Taxonomy (NCBI): domain Bacteria; kingdom Bacillati; phylum Actinomycetota; class Actinomycetes; order Mycobacteriales; family Corynebacteriaceae; genus Corynebacterium; species Corynebacterium sp. KPL4015. The sequence goes on from NZ_JBEHGF010000007.1 coordinate 72,614, forward strand.
TGCAGCAGAAAAATCGGGCGTGGGCTTAAGCGCCAGCCCCGGCGAATCAGTATGCGAACCGATAACGCGGAAACCGGAATTCTTATCGGCGCCTTCCGGCACGTACCACGCGGCAACCGCGCCGCCGCGGACCATCACGTGCCCGCCCAGTGCCGCCGACCAATCCTCGCGCTCATCCTGGACCTGGAAACCGAATTCTTGCAGCTGGCGCGCTACCTCATGCGCGGCGTGGTACGACGACGGCGAAGCCGCCAAGAAATCAAGGAACTTATCGGTATAACTCATACCTTCTAGCTTGCCACGAAACTATCAGCGATAGGCTAGATACACCATGGCTACTTCATCTACTCCCCGCCCTCTTGCCCTGTCGCCCTCGCGCGCCTCCGACTACCAGCAGTGCCCTCTGCTCTACCGTTTCCGGGCCATCGACAAGATTCCCGAGCCCAAGACCATCGCCCAAGTTAAGGGAACCCTGGTCCACGCGGTCCTAGAAGAAACGCATAAACTCCCGCGCGAAGAGCGCACTTACCCAGCCGCAGTAAAGATGATTAAGCCAAGCTGGGCAGCGATGACGGAACAGGACGCTGAATTGCTCGAGCTCGTGCCCGAAGACGAGACGTATGATTTCTTCGTCGCCGCCCGCGAGCTGCTCAAAGGCTATTTCCAGATGGAAAACCCGCAGGGCTTCGACTGCCAAGAAACCGAGATGTATGTCAACACGGTTCTGCCCAACGGCGTGCCCGTGCGCGGGTTTATTGACCGCGTGGACCGCGCCCCCACCGGCGAGGTGCGCGTCGTGGATTATAAAACGGGCAAGAAACCAGCACCGCGCTTTTCCCACAGCGCCCAATTCCAGATGCGGTTTTATGCCCTAGTGTATTGGCGCTTGTTGGGAACAATCCCCCACCAGCTACGACTGATGTATCTAAAGGTGCTGGATTCGATGTTTTTAGCCCCTACCCAGGAGGAACTCGAATACTTCGAGCGCGATCTAGGCCAGCTGTGGGCCAAGATTGAGGCCGATGGGCGCGCCGGGGATTTTCGCCCGAAACGCTCCAAGCTCTGTAATTGGTGCGCGCATCAGGCGATCTGCCCCGAATTTGGCGGCACGCCGCCGGAGTACCCGGGTTGGCCGGGCTCCGCGGCGGATTAACTCCTTTTAGAACAGTCCGGATACCGTGCCATCGGCGGCGACGTCGATATTATTGGCCGCCGGCTTCTTGGGCAGGCCCGGCATGGTCATCACGTTGCCGGTAAGCACTACGATAAACCCCGAACCGGTGCGCGGCAGTAGCTCGCGCACGTGCAGCGTGTGGCCTTCCGGAGCGCCCAATGCGGTTGCTTCATCCGAGAAGGAATACTGCGTCTTGGAAATGACCACGGGTAATTTATCCCAGCCATTGTCCTTGATGTATTGCAAGTCCTTCACAGCCTTTGAGCCGTATTCCACGCTGTCCGCGCGGTAGATCTCGCGGGCGATGGTCTCGATGGAGGCCTCGATGCCTACTTCAGGATCATAGAGCTGCTGCGCGCCGCCCTCGAGGCTCTCCAGCAAGGTCTCGGCCAGCTTCGTCGCTCCCGCGCCGCCTTCGGCCCAGACGTTGGCCTCTTCCAAGGCCACGCCGAAGTCCTTGGCCCAATCGCGCATAAACTGGCGCTCCGCCTCCGTATCGGACCAGAAGAGGTTCAGCGCGACAACGGGCTTGATACCAAACTTGCGCAGGTTTTCTACGTGGCGCTCAAGGTTGACGATACCCTTCTGCAGAGCCTCAACATTTTCCTCGGTGAGCTTATCCTCGGCAACGCCCCCGTTGTACTTCTGCGAGCGGATTGTCGCCACGACCACCGCGCCGGCCACGTCCAGGTCACCAAACCGGGACTTGATATCCATAAACTTCTCGCCGCCGAGATCCGCGCCGAAGCCGGCCTCAGACAGCACGATATCGCCGAACTGCAGGGCAGTCTGCGTCGCCAGCAAGGAGTTGCAGCCGTGCGCGATATTGGCGAAGGGGCCACCGTGCACGAGTGCGGGCACCCCGCCGAGGGTTTGCACGAGGTTCGGGTTCAAGGCATCGCGCATCAGCGCGGTCAGCGCGCCTTCCGCATCGAGCTCGCGCGCGGTCACCGGCCGCTGGTCATAGGTAAACCCGACGGTAATATCGCCGAGCCGCTGCTTGAGGTCATCGAGGCTCGTCGCCAAGCACAAAATCGCCATGATCTCGGAGGCCGCCGTAATGGTAAAGCCCGTTTCTGCCGGCACGCCGTGTGCCGATCCACCAAGGCCGGTCACCACATTGCGCAATGCGCGGTCGTTCACGTCGACGCAGCGCTGCCACGTCACGCGGCGCGGGTCGATGCCCAGCTGGTTGCCCTGGTGAATGTGATTGTCGATGATGGCCGCAAGCGTATTCGTAGCCGCGGCAATGGCGTGGAAGTCACCGGTGAAGTGCAGGTTGATGTCCTCCATCGGCACAATCTGGGCGTAGCCGCCACCCGCGGCACCACCCTTGATACCCATTACCGGGCCTTGGGATGGCTCACGGAGGGCCACGATGGCCTTCTTCCCGATCTGATCCAGCGCATCGGTCAAGCCGATGAGGACCGTAGATTTTCCTTCCCCGGCAGGTGTTGGGGACACTCCTGTCACCAACACGAGCTTGCCGCGCTTATCCTTGGCGTAGTCCACCTTAGTGATATCCACCTTGGCTTTTGTGGAACCAAAAGGAATTACTGCATCTTCTGGGATTCCTGCTTTGTCTGCGATTTCCGCAATCGGCTGCAGGTTATGGGCTTGAGCGATTTCAACATCGGATGGCTGCGTAGTCATGGCACCTACCCTACCGATTTCTGACATTAGCCAAGTCGCATGGGGGTATACACTGTGAGGCAGAACATTTCTTTTGGTGAAGATTCCACATAAAAGTGGCGCCCTCTCCGCGGAGAAGACGCCACAAGGACCTCGAGTTCGAAGACTCGCTAAATGATTACCGCACCGAGTGCGTAGCCAAGGAGCACGGAACCGACGATGCTGACCACGCCGGGGATAAGGAATGGGTGGTTGAATACGGCCTTGCCGATCTTGGTCGTGCCCGTATCATCCATTTCGACAGCTGCCAGCAACGTTGGGTACGTCGGCAGGATGAACAGAGCAGATACTGCTGGGAATGCGGCCACGGCGGTAACCGGGTTAACACCTAGCGCCAATGCGGCGGGCATGAGCGCCTTAGTGGTAGCAGCCTGCGAGTACAGCAGGGCTGCGGCGAAGAAGAGCACCACTGCCAGCAACCATGGCGAAGCTTCGATGACGTCGCCGGCCAGCGCTTGAATATCGTCCAAGTAGTGGTTGATCAAGGTGGTTCCCAACCACGCAACACCCAGCACACAGATGCAGGCGGACATACCCGATTTAAATACCGGAGTATTGAGCACGTCGCCGGTCGGAATCTTGGTTTTCAAGACGATGATCGTCGCGGCCGAGAGCATGACGGTCATGATTGCCTCATTGCGCGGCAACGTGGGATCCGTAATCAGGCCAACTTGTTCGGAAGAAATGGTAGCCCACGCCATGACGACGACGATGGCGATGAGGAAGATGACTACGGAAGACTTAGCTCCTTCCTTTGGCTCATATTTACTAGCACCAATCGGTTCTTTGACCAGGCCTTGGGCCTTGCGCTCTTGGTATACAGGATCATCTTCTAGTTCCTTGCCAAACTTATTGGCAAGCCAAGCTGCCGGGAAGATGGACAGGAAGGTAGCTGGAATCAACACACCGAGCACCTGGAGGTACCCCACCCCCATGGGCTCAAGCAGACCAGCCAGGATGACAACTGCAGCAGAAATCGGCGAGGCACAAATACCCATCTGCGCAGCGACAACCGCGATAGATAGCGGGCGCGACGGGCGAACCTTGCCCTCCTTGGCCACCTCTACGATGACCGGCAACGTGGAAAAGGACGTGTGCCCGGTACCGGCCAAGACCGTCATCAACCAGGTCACAATGGGTGCGTAAAACGTAATCTTTTTGGGGTTTTTGCGCAGGAACTTCTCGGCCACGTGAACCAAATAGTCCATGCCGCCGGCCTTTTGCATGGCGGCGATGGCCGCAATCACCGTCATAATAATGGCGATGACGTCGAACGGAATGTCTTCCCTGGTTACGGGAACTCCCGTAACGCCCAAAAGGAGAACGCCTAGGCCGCCGGCCATACCGATGCCTATGGACCCAATTCTCGCACCCAGGATAATGGCCGCGAGAACGATGACAATATGAATAATAACCATGGATACGCTCCACACGTTCTCAACTACACGTGGTGGACCCGCCTTAGCCTGCCGGTCGTGGACCACCCTTACACTTCTATTTTGCCCTGAATATGTTGCTTTATTTACATATTCCGCCCGTTTGTGCTGCTTCCCACATGTGTTCTACCTCGCGTTATAAACCGTTCGGTATATTTCCATGCCGCTGCACTATGGAACCGTGAGACACCAGTCAGGCATTCACGCAAGAGACCGCACACACCATGGAATACTTTTCCGCTTTCCACGGAAAAGAAAAACACGGTGTGTGCGGAATGGTGGGCGCCTCCATGAGGATGGGCATCGCCCACCTCATGCGGCACTACGGCTCGCGAACTTTACTTAGTTGTCATCGAGGAAAAGCTGACCGCGAAATTCTGGGTGCATCAGGTTTTCTACCGACAGGACCCTGTTCAGCGTTGCCTCATCAAGTAACCCCTTCTCCAGCACGAGTTCCTTGACGCCCTTGCCGGTCTTGAGGGATTCCTTTGCAACCTCATCACCGTTGTGGTGGCCAATAAATGGGTTCAAGTAGGTAACGATACCGATGGAGTTCTCCACGTACTGGCGGCACACATCAGCGTTGGCAGTAATACCGGTGACGCACTTCTCACGCAGCGCATCGACCGCGTTGCCCATGATGCGGATGGACTGGAACAGTGCCTCACCAATGACCGGCTCCATCACGTTGAGCTGCAGCTGGCCAGCCTCTGCGGCCATGGTCACAACGTGGTCATTGCCAAAGATCTTGAAGCAGGTCTGGTTGACAACCTCTGGGATAACCGGGTTGACCTTACCCGGCATGATGGAGGAACCTGCCTGGCGGGCCGGCAGGTTGATCTCGCCAAGGCCAGCGCGCGGGCCAGAGGAAAGCAGGCGCAAGTCATTACAGATCTTGGAGAGCTTCATGGCAGCGCGCTTGATGGCAGAGTGCAAGAAGACGTAGGCACCGCAGTCAGAGGTGGCCTCGATAAGGTCGCTTGCAGTCTTCATCTCCAAGCCGGTGACTTCAGACAGGGCGGCGGTGACCTGGTGACGGTAGCCGGCTGGAGTGTTAACGCCGGTGCCGATGGCGGTTGCACCGAGGTTGATCTGCAGCAAACGGCTCTGTGCGTCGCGCAGAACGGCCTGCTCCTCGTTCAGGTTATTAGCAAAGCCCTTGAATTCATCGCCCAAAGTCATGGGGACGGCATCCTGCAGCTGGGTACGGCCCATCTTCAGGATGTCTTGGAACTCATTGCCTTTGTCCTGGAATGCGGAACGCAGGCTGTCAATGCGCACGATGAGGTCATCGATGGCAGCGTACAGGCCCAGACGGAAGCCAGTTGGGTAAGCGTCGTTGGTGGACTGGGACATGTTGACATCGTCATTGGGGTTGATGATGTCGTAGGAGCCCCTCTCCTCCCCCAAGTGCTCAAGGGCCAGGTTGGCAACGACCTCATTGGTGTTCATGTTCAACGAGGTGCCGGCACCGCCCTGGAATACATCGAGCGGGAACTGGTCCATGCAGCGACCCTCGTCCAAGATTTGGTCACATGCCCAGATGATGGCCTCTGCCTTCTTCTTTGGCAGCACGTGCAGGCGACGATTGGCCATCGCGGCGGCCTTCTTGACCTTCACCATGCCGCGGATGAAGTGCGGAATGGTATTAATGGTCACGTAGGAAATCTGGAAGTTATCCATCGCGCGGACGGTGTGGACACCAAAGTAGGCGTCAGCAGGAATTTCCAAATCACCGATCAGGTCGGTTTCCGTACGAGTGTTTTTGCTCGACGTCTTTGGTTTCTTCTGCTCAGCTACCTTTTGCTGTGCAGAATGGGTGGTCTTATCCTCCTGCTTATCCTCCGCTTGCTTTGCGGCAGACTTAGTGTCTTTTTCTTCTTTCTTAGACGACTTTGCCATGATGGCGCGGCTCCTTTGCCTGTCGAGAATGATGTCCGAGTGAATAATCTCAAGCGCCAATGGTAGCCACGTTTCGCCCCAATTGGGACGACCAAGAATTTAATACTCCCCCTAAAAGCGGGCAATGCGGAGATCGGAAGCCAAAATTGCCTCCGCACCGAGTTGGGAAAGTCGATCCATAATCTGGTTGGCTTCCTTTTGCGGAACCATCGCACGCACCGCCACCCAGTCCTGTCGCGCCAACGGTGAAACCGTCGGCCCAGTCAGGCCCGGAGTAACACCAGCTGCTTTGTCCAGATTTTCTTCCGCGATGTTGTAATCGATCATGAGGTAGGTGCGAGCGTGCAAAATACCTTGGATGCGGCCCAAGACAACCTGCTCTTCCGGCGTCACCTCTGCACCGTGGCGTTTAATGACGACAGCTTCCGAGCTGACGATGGGCTCACCAAAGGGCGCCAAACCCTGCTGTCGCAGCGTAGTACCAGTTGACACGACATCGGCAATGGCATCGGCCACACCTAAGTGGATGGATATTTCCACCGCGCCGTCGAGACGGATCACATCGGCGGAAATCCCATTCTCCGCCAAGTCCTGTCGGACCAAATTCGGGTACGACGTTGCTACGCGCTTGCCTTCAAGGTGAGAGATATCCCACCCTTCTCCTTGGGGTGCGGCGTAGCGGAATGTTGAGTCACCGAAGCCAAGTGAGAGGACTTCTTTAAATTGGGCGTTGGAATCGAGCGCCAAATCGCGCCCTGTGATCCCGAGGTCGAGCACGCCGCGGGCGACATAGATTGCGATATCCTTCGGGCGGAGGAAGAAAAATTCCACCCCATTGTCTAGATCCACCACATTTAGGGTTTTGGAGTGACCGCGTCCCTTGTATCCGGCCTCACCAAGGATTTCTAAAGCCGCTTCTGATAGGGAACCTTTATTTGGTACTGCAATTTTGATCATGCTGTTCTCCAGGAAGTCTGCTCCACCGCAGGTGGGCAACAAGTTATAGGTATTTATAAATATCTTCAGGCCGCAGGCCGCGCTTGATCATCATGACCTGCGTCCAATAGATAAGCTGCGACATTTCTTCCGCCAGTTCCTCGTCGGACTGGTATTCGGCGGCGATCCATACTTCGCCTGCCTCTTCGATGATCTTTTTGCCAATATGATGGGCGCCTTCTTCCAACGCCTGGACGGTCCCAGAGCCCTCGGGCTTCTGGTCTGCTTTGTTCAGTAGCTCAGCAAAAAGTGTCTCAAAATCCTTCACAGCTACCTATTGTTCCACAGGTAAGCGGTCAATGCGAAGGGTTTTATTTCATTTCCTGGATAGCCCGGAACCATTCATAGACATCTACATGGCATGCGCCTGCAAGGTGGCGAGAATCGCGCAGCCGGGAGATCTCCACTACCCCCTCCGGTACTTCCACGCCTTCATCCTCGGGCAAACCGATAACGGTGCACCCCGCGGCAACGGCCGCGCGCATACCGGCCGGAGAGTCTTCGAATACGAGGCACTGAGCTGGATCAAGTTGAAGGCGCCGAGCCGCTTCCAAGTACATGTCTGGAGCGGGCTTGCCGGTGGGGACTTCATCACCGCAAATAGTGTCCACGAAATACTCCCGGCCTATTACCGCGATGGCTGCGTCCGCGACGTCGCGATCCGTATTCGTCGTGACCATCATCGGCATGCCGTCTTGGTGCAGCGCGGTTAAAAGCTCCGGGATTCCGGGAAAGATTTCTAGGCGGCCAGCAAAAAGAGTCTTCACATAATCAAACATCTTGCGCCGGTAGGCTTCGACGTCGCCTTCGCCCAAGGAAACTCCCGCATTATCAGCGCAAATGCGCAGCGTCGTAGGAAAGGTAGCCCCGACCGTATCCATGCGTTGCCTGGGTGTCAGGCGCTTGCCCAGCACTTCCGAAAGATAGTACGTCGCCTCACCCCACAAGGGCTCTGAGTTGGTCAAGGTGCCATCCATATCCCAGAAAATCGCCGCGGGACGGGACAAAGGCTGGGAATCACTTTCTGTGGTCATACACACTCCACCGGCTTTTCCGGCATAGAACTACGGCCCAACGGGGAGGAAATATTCGCGCTGCGCGGTGATCAATCAACGTCACCGTAGAAATTTACCCACAGTAGGCTGCAGCCGTAAAGGTTTTTAGAAGTCCAATTCGGGGATCTGTGAGAGTGCCTCATCGTCGGCACCGGTAGCCGCAGAAGCGTTGTACATAAGCACGGCGATTTCTTCCTTTTCCTCCGGCTCCACCACGGCATCGTGCTGTTTGCGATTAAAGGTAGCGAGTTTTTGCACGGTCTTATTCAATACCGCGGCGAGCTGGCCGCCATCAGGATCGTCCGGCAAACCGTCCAGCCCATCCAACATCTGCTCGAGATGGCCTTTAAGTTCTGGGAGCACCGCCGCGTCAAACGGCGCCTCCCAGAACTCTTTCTCCTCGTCCTTGAGGTAATCGCCGGTGGCAAAGGACTTAAGATCAGCAATGAACTCATCAACGGTGGGTTGGAAATCTGCGCGAATGCTCATGCTGTCGATATTGCCTTAAGTTGGCTAGGCCTGCACGCCGAGCAGCGAATTAAGTGCTGTACGCACCAACTCTGCAGCGCCTTCCTCGTCTTCGCCACGGTCGCTGCCTGCCCAATCGTCGATGGCGCGCAGCGCGGTGGGGGTATCGAGGTCATCGGCAAGTGCTTGGCGAAGCCCCGCTACCGCACCTTCCGCAGCCGACAGGGACCCAGGGGTTTCCAGGGCAGAGTGCCAAGTGGCCAGGCGGTTCTTGGCCTGGTCGAGCACCTCATCGGACCAGTCCCGCTCGGCGCGGTAATGACCGGAAAATACGCCGAGGCGAATGGCGGAGGGATCCTCGCCCTGCTCCACAAGCTTGTGTACGAAGACCAGGTTGCCCAGGGACTTGGACATTTTTACGCCGTCCAGGCCGATCATTCCGGTGTGGACATAAAACTGCGCCATGCGGTCAACGCCCAATGCGGCCTCTGCATGTGCGGCGGAGAATTCATGGTGCGGGAATTTCAGATCGCTGCCGCCGCCCTGGATATTAAAGGTGCTACCCAAGTAGTTGGTGGCGATGGCAGAGCACTCGATGTGCCAGCCGGGGCGGCCGGGACCGAAGGGAGACTCCCACGCCGGTTCGCCTTCGCGGTGGGCACGCCAAATCAGGGCGTCCATGGGGTGCTTCTTGCCTGGGCGGTCGGGGTCTCCGCCGCGCTCAGCAAAAAATTCCTGCATTTGTTCCATCGAGTAATTGGATTCATAACCAAATTCCTCGGTGGCTTCGATGGAGGCATATACATCCGGGTACTCAGGGTCATCCACCACGTAAGCGGCGCCGTTATCCAATAGTTTTTGCACCATGTCCACGATCTCATCGACTGCTTCCATGGCACCAATGAAGTGCTGCGGCGGAATGACCGATAAAAGCTCCATATCGGAGCGGAAAAGGTCAATCTGGGAGGTGCCGAGTTCGCGCCAATCAACGCCGTCGCGCTCCGCGCGCTCAAAGAGTGGGTCATCGACATCGGTGATATTTTGCGCGTAATTGACCTTCTTGCCTGCATCCAAGAACTGCCGGTAAATCAGGTCAAAGGTGAGATAGGTGGCTGCGTGACCCAAGTGGGTCGAATCATACGGGGTAATGCCGCACACGTACATGGTGGCGGTATCCCCCTTTACCTGCACGGGGGCCTTGGTTTGATTCGCGGAATCGTAGAGATAGAGCTGTGCCGCATCGCCTGGGACGGGGCTAAAAGAAGGTGTTGGCCAAGAATGCATGGCACCTATCCTAACGCTTCTTTATGGGTGGATTTAAATGGGCTGTAGGACTCCCAAGGCCAGCAGAATCATCACGATAATGCCCACGGGAATGCGGTAGGCCGCAAACCATGCAAAGGAGTGGTTGCCCACGAAGTTCAGCAACCACGCGATCGAGGCATAGCCCAAGGCAAAGGCGATGCCGGTACCGACGAGCAGCTGCATACCGGAAGCGGCTTGGCCGGCCTCGGGTGCGAAGGCATCGGGAAGCGAAAAAAGCCCAGAAGCCAGTACTGCCGGAATGGCCAAGAGGAAGCTAAAACGCGTGGCCACCTCGCGATCGAGACCCAAGAAAAGACCACCGGAAATGGTGCCGCCCGAACGCGACACGCCAGGAATCAACGCCAAGCACTGGCACAGACCCATGATGATGGCATCTTTCATCGTCAGCTCCTCAAAACCGCGCTTTTTGGAGCCGACGCGCTCTGCGGCAATGAAGACGAAGGAAAAGACGATCAGCATCGCGGCGGTGATCCACAGGTTGCGCAGCGCCCCACGAATGGCGTCTTCAAAGACCAAACCGATGACGCCGATGGGAATGGATCCGACGATGACCATCCAGCCCATGCGCCAGTCCTGCCCGCGCGAGGCGGGATTGGTCCACCCGCGGAACCACCCGGATAAGATTTGCCAGATCATCGGGGCGAAATAGACCAGCACGGCAAGCTCGGTGCCGAGCTGGATAACGGCGGTAAAAGAAGCGCCGGCGTCGTTGCCCCAAAAGAGCTCAGAAACAATGCGCAGGTGTCCCGAGGAGCTTACTGGAAGAAACTCCGTAAGGCCCTGCACAATGGATAAGACGATAACTTGTGCCCAAGAAACTGCTTCGGTCGCGGTATCAGAAATCACCCGCCATACACTACCGTCGCGCACGGCTTCGGGAAATCACAACGCGCGCTGTTAGGATAAGTATCCGTGAAATCACGATCCCGCTCCACACTCGTACTATCCAGCTTGCTAGCACTCTCCACTGCTGCGCTGGCCGCCTGCGATTCCAGCGTGAGCGTAGGCGGTGATCCCGAAACCGCGGTAAAGGGCAACGCCACCCCGGCCGCATCTCCCAGTGACACCGATCCTGCCGGCACGGTCATCGATTTCGATGAAGACATTACGGATCTGGCTGCGGTAAAAGATACGATTGCCGTTCGCACCGCAGACCAGGTGCACATTGGCAGCCAGGATGACTTTGGGGCCAACAAGGCTAAGAGCATCGATATCGATTCCACCTGCGGCGATTTAAGCTCTTCTGAATCTGGATTCGTCTTGGCTTGCCAGGACAAGGTCTTGCTCATCGATCCTTCTGCGCCGGAATCACCGGAAGAAATCAACATGGATGAGGACTTCCAGGTCACCGCCGCTACCCAGATTTCGACCGGCGAGGTCTTTGTCACCGCAGACGATTCCGCTGTGGTGGGCCGGTACAAGGATGGCACGCGGGACGGCGAAATCTCCGTAGAGGCCGGATCGGACCAGATGCTCGCCGTTCCCAATGCAGATGGCGATGACGGGATTGTGCGCATTCAGCGTTCGGATTCCACGATCCAGAATATCGATTGGCCCAATGACCGCGCCGGCGGCCGGTTGCGCGCTGGCCAGGGTGTCGGCCAAATCGCGGTGGGTAATAACGGCGTCGTGCTCGCCTCCGATACCGAGGGCGGCCGGATCGCAGTCTATACTTCCGATGACGTCGTCCGCCTGCACCAATACGGCGTGGTGGACGGCACTCCCTGGGCGGTAACCTGGGATGACTCGCGCGAGCTCGCATGGGTCACCACCACCGATAACAACACCGCGCACGCCTATTCCATTGACAAGGGCGTTCCCGAATCCCGCGGCGACTTTGCCACGCTTGCCGATGCCCAAAATATTTCCGCTCTTTCCAATGGCACCATCGTGGTTGCCTCCGCATCCGGCCAGGGGCTGCAGTTCGTGGCGGATCCGCACCTGAAAAAGGAGTCTTAATCCATGGTTTCGACCTTTGATTCGCTGCGCAAAAGCGCCTATCAGCTGGCGTTGCGCGGGATGTTTCGCTTAAGCCCCGAGCGCATCCACGGCATAATCAACTCTGGCCTGCACATCCTGCACGCGGCAGGGCCCGCCAATCGCGCGCTTGGCCGCATCCTGCCTGTCAATGATCCAGTCTTGAAACAAGAAGTTTGCGGGATCACCTTCCCGCGCCCGCTTGGCCTCGCGGCCGGTTTTGATAAGAACGCCGCGGCTGCCGATGCCTGGTCGCCGCTTGGTTTCGGCTACGCCGAACTGGGCACCGTCACGGCACAGGCGCAGCCGGGCAACCCGACTCCCCGCCTTTTCCGCCTCAAAAAAGATGCCGCCATCTTAAACCGGATGGGCTTTAATAATGAGGGCGCTGCCGCCGTGGCAGAAAACCTGCGCAAGCGCCGGTACAACGACGTCATCGGTATTAATATCGGCAAAACCAAGATCACCCCGGCAGAACGCGCCGTGGATGATTACCGCCGCTCCGCTTCCGTTTTAGGCGGTCTGGCGGACTACCTGGTGGTCAATGTCTCCTCCCCCAATACTCCCGGGCTGCGGGACCTGCAGGCGGTCGAATCGCTTCGCCCCATCCTGCGCGCCGTGCAAGAATCCACCGATGTTCCCGTCATGGTCAAGATCGCACCGGATCTTTCGGATGCCGATGTCGATGCCGTCGCCGATCTCGCCGTGGAACTGGGCCTTGCCGGCATCGTCGCCACCAATACCACCATCTCCCGCGAGGGACTGAATACTCCCCGCGCGGAGGTAGAAGCCCTTGGCGCCGGTGGAATTTCCGGCCCACCCGTGGCCGAGCGCTCCTTAGAGGTACTCCGCCGACTTAACGCGCGCGTGGGCTCGCAGCTTGTTCTGATTTCCGTTGGCGGGATTACCACCCCGGAGCAAGCGTGGGAGCGGATTGCCGCCGGTGCCAGCCTCCTCCAGGGCTATACCGGCCTTATCTACGGTGGTCCGGACTGGATTCGGGATATTCACAGGGGCATCGCCAAGCAAATTCGCGCCCATGGCCTGAACAATATTTCTGAGGCCGTAGGCTCCAATCTGCCGTGGAAGGCGATAAACTAGCAGCCCACCAGATAGCACAATGCCACATGTATAAACACGTGGCATTGCTTGTTTGAATGTCTGCTTAAGAGGTCGCCATGACGCTGCGCCGCAAAATTAAGGCACAGATGGCGGACATGCCGGCATAAAAGAGCAGCCAATACTGCTGCTGAATCAGAAGTTCGTGCTGCGGCAGAAAGCGGCTAGCAATGATCAAGGCCACCGCCACTGCCAGGGCGATAATCTGCGCGCGACTACCGGCATGCTCCTTGCTCATCGTGCTGAATGCACCCACCATCACCGCAGCGATAATGATCGCGAGGTTGCTGTAGGTCCAGACAAAGGGTGCGCCCCATCCATCGCTAAAAACGGAGATGAGGGCGAATAGGACCAGCACAAAAGCGACGACCAAAAAAGCGCCGCCCACCCGCAGCGCTGCGGGTGGGATCACTGGATTTTTAGGAGCGGAACTCGCCATTACTTGGCCTCGTACCAGCCCCAAAGGATTGCCCGGCCCAATGCGTGGAAGTGCAGGTTGAAGCCGAGGACGGTCGGGGAAGAATCCGGATCGATATCAAGGGTTTCTACGTCTACGGCGTGGACCGCGTAGAGGTAGCGGTGCGGCGCGTGGCCGGCCGGTGGGTTGGCACCAAAATGGGTACGGTTGCCGGAATCATTGCGCAGGCTAACAACACCGTCGATGCCAAGGTCCTCTGCCGCGCCGGCATTGGTGGGCAGCTCGGAGACATCGGTGGGGATATTAAAAGCGGCCCAGTGCCAGAAACCGGAGGCAGTCGGTGCATCTGGGTCAAAGCAGGTCACCGCCAAAGACTTGGTTCCCTCCGGCAGTCCGGACCATGCCAGCTGTGGGGACACGCTTTCCGGCGCACGGTGCTTTTCTGGGATCTCATCGCCTTCTACCAAGTCGGTAGAAGACAGTCCGAAGCTGGGGAGATCGCGCAGCGGAGCGTAGGGGTCAGGTCCGGGGAATCGAGTGTCATCTGCATAAGAAGTCATATACCCCTTTGTACCGCAGATCACACGCGCTTGTCGATGCCCCTCCCACTCACCCCACAACCGTGCGGCTGGTGTCAGGCCGTGCTCCTATCTAGGCGCTGCGGCCTACCAAGTTACAAGGATGTATTTCCCCGCCTTGAAATCGTGCGGTTTATGAGGATTTACCTGGCGATTTGTATTCCGGTAGCGGAACACGATAAAGTTTCGGGGTGCCCAACCGAGAGGTTGTAAACACCCTGCCCGGGTGGCGGAATGGCAGACGCGCTAGCTTGAGGTGCTAGTGTCCTATTAACGGACGTGGGGGTTCAAGTCCCCCTCCGGGCACGCTGTGAAGTCTCGAGACATCGTTCCTATGGTGTCTCGAGATTTTTCTATAAGTACAGCTCTTTTCTATCAGCCCGGCCGAGCCGACTACGATACAAACGCATGACCACTTTCCGGGATTGGATACGCAGCTTTGGTAGCTTCTGCGTTCAACTCACCCACTCAGCTTGGGGCTCAATCCGTGCGTGGTCACCGCGACGCTGGATACTCATCATCGCGCTCGCACTTGCTGGAGCTGCGCTTTTTATCTGGCTCGACATTCCCGACCTCTCCCAAATGCGAGTCGCCGCCGCTCGCCTTGGCGCGTGGTTTCCGGTCGCCTTCACGCTAGGTTATGTCACATTTACGCAATTTCCCCTGCCTCGAACCATCTGGACGGTTGCAGCGGGCATCCTTTTCGGCCCTTGGCAGGGCCTTGCTATCTCGCTGCTCGCGCTCACCATCTCGGCCGTATTATCGTTGCTGATTGTGCGCCGCCTGCTCGGAGAATGGATGAGGCCGCATCTTGCCCATCCCGCGGTTTATACCATCAATAACCACCTGGAGCGGCGCGGTTGGCTGGCCATCGCTTCCCTGCGCATGGTGGCGGGAGTGCCCTTCAGCCTTCTCAACTATGTCGCCGCGCTTACCCCCATCAGCGTTTCGCACTTTACGGTCGCTACGTTGGTCGGCTCGATTCCCACCACGGTCATCGGTGTCTTTTTCGGCGATGCGCTTACTGGCACGGCCAGCCCCGGGATCATCGTTGCCTTTATCGTCTTTACCCTCGCCGGTATCGGCGGGCTTGTGCTCGATTCGCGCCTGCCAACTCCCGTCCAGTCAAGGTTAAGCGGTAGACTGTAACGAACTGCTCGCAATAAAGGAGGATCCTCGTGCTCGCTGTCCATGCCCGCTACCGTGGGCGTTCCGTGCGCCGCGCTGAGCTCGTACAGCGCTCGGCCGCCGCGCTATCCACCCTCGAGGGCGTCGGCGAGTTTCACGTCCTTGGCGTCGAGGATATTTGCGCCGTGGTCGACTCCGCCACCGCAGTGTGTGAGGTCGTCATGGCCTTGCTTGCCGATGGCGACTGGGCCATCGGCATCGGCATCAGCCCTGGCAACCAGGCGGACGAAGAAAGCGCGCGCCACGTGGCTACCGCGGCGCTCAAAAATTCCGCGCGCATGGGGCAGGTCTACACCAAGCTCAATAAGCGCGGCCGTTCTGCGGAGGCGAGCGATATCGCCGCCGCCTTCGCGCTCATTGGATACGTGCTCAATAAGCGCACCATCGAGGGCCGCGAGGCAACCTCCCTTGTAAGGGCGGGGCTCAATCAAAATGAGGCCGCAGAAGAATTGGGAATTTCCAAACAGGCGATGTCCCAAAGGCTGCAAGCCGCGGGCTGGAGCGCCGAGATGGCCGGGTGGCAATTGGCGGTCAACCTCATTGAACGCGCCAATCTAGCCTAAGCCGAGAAAGCGTCGCTTACTGGGGCTTAGACAAGGTCTGATTTGCGCAGTTCAGGCGTGGTCACAAAATCCACCAGGCGCTCGACCGCCCCGATAAGGCTCGAGTCTAAGTCCCTGAAGGAATGGACCGCGTTATAAACGTGGCGCCACCCATCGGAGGGATCGGACCACCCCACGCGGCGGCAGATTCCGGTTTTCCAATCTTCACCCCGCGGTACCTCCGGCCATGCTTGCAGGCCTACCCGTTGCGGTTTTACTGCAGCCCAAATATCCACGAAGGGATGGCCGGTGACTAGAACGTGCTCCCCCACAGACTCGGTCATTCGCGTTTCTTTCGACCCTTTGACCAGGTGGTCCGCGAGCACGCCGACCCGGCGGCCGGGGCCAGGCTGAAATTCGGCGAGCCTTTCTTCGAGGTTGTCTAAGCCCTCCAGGTATTCCACGACCACGCCTTCTACGCGTAGATCGTGCCCCCATACCTTTTCCACAATGGCGGCATCGTGGACGCCTTCGACCCAAATGCGTGATGGCGCTGCCACCTTGGCCTCTACGTTTTCTACACGCCTAGAGCCCGAGTTTGATTTGCGGGGTGCTTGCTTGGGCACATACCTCGTCAGCGTTACCGGCTGACCTTCTACCAAGAATCCGCCTTTAATGAGGTTAAATACTCGCTCGACGCCGTGGCGGTCTTCTAGCCGTACGACCTCACCAAAGACGGTCTTATCCACGCCTAAAACGGCGCCCACAAAGTCATCACCGCGCACTTCTACCACCATGCCCGGTTCTGCGGGCACTTCTGGGTACTGGGTGGGCTTGCTGCGTCGGTGCCCAGCAAAAATATCTCCGCCATAAGGATCTAAACTCATGGCCCGATAGTCTATCTACTACACTTGCTCGCCATGGATATGCGCGCCGAAGTCTGGTCCCCTCTCCAAAACTCTGCCATCTGGCTAGCTGCGTGGTTGTGGGGACATGAGACAACAGATGAGCTGCTCGATGCCCTGACAGAGCTGGGCGGGCGCCCCGAATGCTTGGATGAATCTCCCTTCATCGATTTGCTCGCCTTGCTGCGCGCCGAAACGAAGGAGCTCACTTCTCAGCCAGGCGCGGGCGGGGAGCCTCTTCTCCGGCTTGTTTTATCTGGCCCGGGTGAAGCGCCGGCGCTTCCCGCAGGATCAGAATCTGCCCGTGCGGCCGCGCAAAGTTCAGCGGGCGCCATCGTTGTGCGCACCAACGATCCGGAAGTTTCGCTCGTCCTTGTCCCCCATCCCCATCGAGCTCACACGGCATGGCAGGTGATTCGTGAGGATCAGCCGCTACCTTCACCGGCATGGCTGAGCCCCGGCGAAGCGGATGCCTTGTTAACTAAGGCGACGGATGAATCCGCCGATCTCATTACGGTCACCGGCTACCAGTCCACCGCGCTGACTAATCCCCGGCTCACGGTGGGGACCCTGAGCGATTTTTATGACACGCCCGGCCTGCCACCGGCCACCCCGCCCCGGGCTGCGAAACTCTTTGCTCGCGCGGACCGCGTTGCCGCGATCATCGAAACCGTCACGGATAGGATCAACGATCACAGCCTCGATCCGCAGCTCCTCCGCTTATGGCGCCATATCCGGCAAGCGCGGATGACGGCAGTGGCTTATTCAGCAGCGGAATTCGCTCGCTAGAACAGGCCCGCCCAGAGTACTTTTAGTGGGCGCGAATATCGCAGCAGCCTGCAGCGCAGGGCGCGCCGTTGGTGGTACACCCTTGTACGGTGACATTCCCGCTGGTCTCCCACGGTTTCCCCTGTTCGAGTTCTTCCACCAGATCCACGACCATGTCCGCAAACCGCTGGGAGGGGCCAGCGGTACGGGCGCGCTCGACCTGTACTCCCATCTCATCGGCGGCAGCTTGCAGTTCAGAGTCCAAGTCCCAGATGACCTCCATGTGATCGGAGATAAAACCGATGGGGCACACCACTACGGCGCCTACCCCGTCTTTTTCATGAAGTGCGGTGGTGTGGTCAACGATGTCCGGCTCCAGCCACGGCGTCTTCGGGTTACCGGAGCGCGATTGCCACACCAAGTCGTAATCCGAAATTCCGACGCGCTCGGCCACTAAGCGGGAGGCTTCGGCTACTTGCCGGGAATAAAGGTTCTTGTCCCCGTCTGCACCACCGACATTATCGTGTGCATTCGGCACCGAGTGGGCCGTAAACAGCATGCGCGCGCTGCCCGTTTTCTCGACGGGTATACGCCGCCAGGCCTCGGCGACGGCATCGGCCATCTCCGCGATGAACTTGGGATGATCATAAAATTGTCGAATCTTGGTGAACTCGATTTCTGGCAGACCATTATCTGCAAGGTGTTGCCGCATCGCAGCAATGTCTTCATCGTATTGCCGGCACGCCGAGTAGCCACCCCAAGCGGAGGTGGCGAAGACGGCCACCCTGCGAATCCCTTCTTCCGCCATCTTCTCTGCGGTAGCTGTGGCAAAGGGGTGCCAGTTCCGATTGCCAAAATAAACCGGCAGATTATGTCCGCGTTTTTTCAGCTCGCCTTCGACGTTACTGATAATCTCCCGGTTCAGGCCGTTGATCGGGCTTACCCCGTCAAAGTGGTAATAATGCTCGCCCACTACTTCTAAGCGCTCGCGCGGAATTCCGCGGCCCCGCGTCACGTTCTCTAAAAACGGAACGACCTCCTCATTTCCTTCCGGGCCACCGAAAGAAAGAACGAGGAGGGCGTCGAAATTTTGGGCAGGATGCTGTGCGTCAGTCATGCCCTAAATAGTAGCAACCACAAGGCTGAGAATTAGAGAAGGCGCACGACCTCCGGGGTCGCACCAGCCCAGCGCACTGGGGAGACCTGTACATTCTGGCCAGACTGCGGGGCCTCAATCATTTGGTCATTGCCCAAGTAGATCGCAACGTGCTGGCTGCCGCCGGCGCCGTAGAAGATGAGGTCGCCGCGCTGCAAGTTGTCACGCGAAACCTTATTGCCCATTTGGTACTGCGCACCGGAGTAGTGCGGAAGGTCCAAGCCGGCCGCGGCGAACGCGTACTTAGTCAATCCAGAACAATCAAAACCGCTCCGTCCGTAGTCACCAAAGCTATCGGCGATGCCGCCGTCCCGGAGGCCGCCAGTTGGGCCATTGTTGTCGCCACCGCCCCACACGTATGGGGTTCCGATGACAGATTCTGCGCGAGCGATCACCGCCTCAATCTGGCTGCTATTGCCCGGAGCAGGGTTAGATGGCGCTCCAGGCCCTTGACCGGTGGCGGAAGGATCAGTGCTTGCCGATGGCGCCGTATTCGGGCTGCCAATGCCCAACAGGTCTGCAGATCCGTCCATCAGTGCCCGCATATCGTCTTGATCAACGGCTGCGGCGAGATCGCCTGCGATGTCCATAACATCCGATGCCGAGGAACCGGTACCGTAGTCCACCGTGTTAAAAGACGGCGTTGCTCCTTGATTAAGTGCGGTGCCGAACTCCGCCTTCGGGGTGGCCGCGTCCGCCTGCCCCTCTACGACGGCGTCATCGTGCGTCACCTCAGGAAGCGCAGTTTCATCCGGAACAATCTCGTCGGTAAAGTTTTGAGCCTTGTCCTTATTCAAGCCTTGCGGCTTGACGGTATCGCCGGAAAGCGCATCCGCACCTACCCTAAAGTCAAGGTTTTTATCTTGATTTTGTACCTTTGGAAGGTCGCCCTGCTGGGTCACTTCCACCGCCTGCTGCTGGTGGGCAAAAGAGGCCTCAGCGAAGTTGCGGGTGGCATTCATTTGAGCCTCCCGCTGGGCTAAGTTGCGGCGGTGCTCGACCATTGCCGATTCGGCTGCACGCTTTTCAGCATAAGCTTGGTCAAGCTCTGCCGCGTCGTCCGCAACCGCAGGATCAGCCGAAAGCTGGGCGATGCGCTCCGTCGCGGCCGCCGCTTGCTCCTCCGCCTGGTCGAGCAGCTGGCGCAGCTGATCTACGTCCCGCTGCTGAGCATCAACGTTGGATACGGCGCGGGCAATGGAGTCATCTGCATCGGTGCTTGGAACTTCTTCAACCGCACCGGCCTGGGCGGGATCGAGGAGCTCATCTGCTCCGGCAGGAGCGATGGACGCCAGGGGCGATAGCGCTGCGACACCTATGACTGCAGCGATAGTTGCACGAACATGTCGGATGCGCGGTAGACGAATGGTGGCCACTGGAATTCTCCTTGTTTGGACCACCTCCCTTTTAAAGAATGGGACGCAATGTGCCGCACTTGGGCATAGGAATGCCCGAGACACTGAAGCTTGCGCATTTCGCACAGCAGCAAGCCCAGAGTCTTCTTTGCGATATTCCGAATCCGATAGCTCACACCCAAAGGCGTATGGGCTTATGGGTATGCGTTATCGCCCTGGCAGCCCGCGGCCCCAGGATGTACATGGCACATGAGCCCGAAAATTGTAGAGACTTCACCTAGGGAGTGCGCACGTCAATTAAAGCTCTATGCAACTGATGCTTGAGCTCAGTAGCCTCACGTCACGCTGTCCAACAATCGCTACTATTTCCCCATACCAGCGACAAGGATGGTGCATTTTCTCCACGTGTCCTACGCGGTTCATTGTGAACGTGAGCGCTCTAACGCTACTGGGAGCATTTACAACTCTCCCATCGCAGTGCCAATCTCAGATTGGCGCATCTTCATCGAGCTCCACTTGTGACGTGCAGTGAATTTAGGTAGCTGGCAGAGTCCAGACCCTTTCGCACGCTGCGCTTGGCACAGTGAGAACTGCCCTATGATCCTTGGCACGACTCGCCGCGGCGCAGTGGAGGTACAGCTTTATGCGTGTACCCATTCGTGCGAGGGCAAGTGGCCACAAACCATGAACAGGCCACACGATGCTGGCCCTAGTGTGATTCCGGTTCCCTCATTCTCTCATTCTGCACGTACCCGACTGCGCTTCTCAGCGAACCTCGTATCTGGATTCCGCTTGACCGAGAATCCACTATCGAAGGGCTCGACAAAGAACCACACCCGCATACCCACACGATGGAGCTCTAGCGAACTCGTCTCACCACTTTTAAGGAAGGTGGGTTGATGTTTATTTTTCGAACATTGTCATCGCTCAAGTGAAAAGTTTTTCTACTCTCCCGTTCGAGAGTTCCCTCGGGGTTCATTGACTTCCAAGAACCGCCAATTCCTCGATTCCCGCGAGGCGTGCTTCCCCACATACCCGTGCGAATCTTCAATTGACCGTCAAGGCTAAGCCCATGAACTCAAGAAGATATTCACGTCTCTTGAGTCGACACTCGAACCATACGTCACGACACGCCCTTTTCGCACACATTCCACTTAATTACGTGGAGTCAAGTTAAACCACATGACGCAACATTCGTACCTAACCTGCAATAATTTTGTTACCAACCCGTTATTGTGATGTTCGCCACTTTGGTTTTTATATTCCGAGGGCCGTGCGTCATGAGCTGCAGCCAAATCGGGGCCATTTCACCGCAGTAGAACCACTCCCCCAGTGAAAATCAACCACTAAGCCTTTACTTTTGCCCCTCCCCCGCTCCCCTGACACTTTTAGGCAATGGGAGTTTTCTTCATTCGCAACGACCCGGAGTCGCCCGAGGGCCGCCCATAAAGAACCGATGGATTACGCCAATGTCTGAACATCATTTTCCATAAATCTCAGGGTAGGCACCGCGAGTTCCTTCGGTGCGGTGCGCCACGACGCTCTTGCAGCCGTAAAATTTAGCTCGCTTCGGCGGATGGTTTTGGGGCGCGCCGAGCGCCGAAAACGGAAAATTTTCTTCTACTTTTTCGAACAAACATAGTTAGAAGTTGGATACGCTTGGACGCCTTGATGCGTCCGCTCTCTCCAGATCGAGCCCCCTTAATGGCCGCTACTTATCCCGAATTTCGCGATGATGGGAGGCACGCCAATAACTTAAGCCGCCGAAAAGGAGGGCGAGTATGGCGACGACGGCGACGACGGCGACCATCGGAAAGCTGCTTTGCTCAAGCCCTGCATAGTACTGCTGCACAAGATCGACTTGGTTCAGTCCTGGCCTTAATTGCGCTTGGGAAGATTCAATATCCGCGCGGCTATAGTTCTCGCTAACCGAGGAGACATGGCGCGGGGTCTGCACGATGACGGTGTGCAGATTGGTAGCATCATAAAGCTCTTGTGCAATGTCGCGCGCGTCGGCGGCCTTGAAAACAGAAACATCGACCACGGCAATCCCGTCGCCCTCACGCAGTTGCTCGGCGACGTGTGCATTTAGCTGAGCATCCGATTCCAGCGAGGGTGCAGAATAAGCTACGCCGTCCTGCTTGAGCTGCTGAGCCAACTGCGGGACGTCCACTTCACCCGGAACCATTCAATCCTCTTCCCTCTTCTTAATTATAGCCGGGGCTCGTGCACCCGAGATCGGGGGTTATGCCTTGCGCATATTCCTTGGTCTTTCTTCATTAAAGATAAAGGTTACCGCCGCCGCCTACACAGTAAACGCGCCGAGTACGGCAAAAAGCTTTAAACAGAACGCTTGTCCCGTTACAATTGGAGCAACGGAAGGTTTTTACCTCTACAATAAATAGGTGAACCATCGCGTTCTTTGCCGTCTTTGGCACTGCGGGCCCCATGGCTTCGTCTCGACCACTATGTGGTCGCGCACCTTTTGCTTATCCCGCATCTCCAGCAGGCGGCGAGTACAAAACAGAACAGACTGTTTATCAACAAGGAATGGAGCTCCCTGTGACTGAAAGCTTGAACTCCTTCGATGCCAAGAAGACCCTTGATGTCAACGGCAAGTCTTACGACTACTTTGACATCAACACGGTTCCTGGCATGGAGAAGTTGCCGTACTCCCTCAAGGTGCTGGCAGAAAACCTGCTGCGCAATGAGGACGGCAAGAATGTAAACGAGGACCATATCAAGGCCCTCGCCAATTGGGATCCAAAGTCCGAGCCGGATACTGAAATCCAGTTCACCCCAGCCCGCGTCCTCATGCAGGACTTCACCGGTGTTCCCTGTGTCGTCGACCTCGCAACCATGCGTGAAGCCGTGTCCGCTCTTGGCGGTACGCCAGACCAGGTTAACCCGCTGAACCCGGCCGAGATGGTTATTGACCACTCCGTCATCGTTGAGGCCTTTGGTTCCATCGACGCTCTTGAGAAGAACGTTGAAATCGAGTACCAGCGCAATGAAGAGCGCTACCAGTTCCTGCGTTGGGGTGCTGAGAACTTCTCCAACTTCCGCGTTGTTCCTCCGGGAACCGGTATTGTCCACCAGGTCAACATCGAGTACCTGTCTCGCGTTGTCTTTGACAACGAGGGTCTTGCATACCCGGATACCTGTATCGGTACCGACTCCCACACCACCATGGAAAACGGCCTGGGCATCCTGGGCTGGGGCGTTGGCGGCATCGAGGCAGAGGCTGCCATGCTTGGCCAGCCGGTATCGATGCTCATCCCAAAGGTCGTCGGATTCAAGCTCACCGGCGAAATCCCGACCGGCGTTACCGCAACTGACGTCGTCTTGACCATTACGGAGATGCTGCGTGAGCACGGCGTTGTCCAGAAGTTCGTAGAGTTCTACGGCAATGGCGTCAAGTCCGTCCCGCTGGCTAACCGCGCCACCATCGGCAACATGTCGCCAGAGTTCGGTTCCACCGCGGCCATCTTCCCCATCGACGAAGAGACCACCAAGTACCTCGAGCTCACCGGTCGCCCGCAGGAGCAGATCGACCGCGTCGAGCAGTACGCCAAGGCACAGGGCATGTGGCTGGCAGAGGACACTCCGGAGCCGGAGTACTCCGAGTACATCGAACTCGACCTGTCCACCGTTGAGCCATCCATCGCTGGTCCGAAGCGCCCGCAGGACCGTATCCTCCTTTCGGAGGCCAAGGAACAGTTCCGTAAGGACCTGTCCAACTACACCACCGACGAGGTATGCGTGGATGACTCCTCCGTAGAGGCAAAGCGCATGTCCGCTGAGGGCGGCGCGCCTGGCGATGAGGACGTTACCGGTGGTTTGAACAAGTCGCGCGAGGGCCACGGCGAATCCGCCGCCGCTGGTGCTAAGGGACGTCACTCCAACCCGATCACCGTTGAACCTGATAACGGTGGCGAGTACACCCTTGACCACGGCATGGTGGCAATTGCCTCCATCACCTCCTGCACCAACACCTCCAACCCATCCGTCATGGTGGGTGCAGGTTTGATTGCACGTAAGGCCGCCGAAAAGGGCCTGCGCTCCAAGCCATGGGTTAAGACCATTTGTGCACCTGGTTCCCAGGTTGTCGATGGCTACTTCCAGCGCGCAGACCTCTGGAAGGACCTCGAGGCTATGGGCTTCTACCTGTCCGGCTTCGGCTGCACCACCTGTATTGGTAACTCCGGCCCACTGCCAGAGGAAGTCTCTGCAGCCATCAATGAGAACGACTTGGCAGCTACCGCAGTTCTGTCCGGTAACCGCAACTTCGAGGGTCGTATCTCCCCGGACGTCAAGATGAACTACTTGGCATCCCCAATCATGGTCATCGCCTACGCTATTGCCGGCACCATGGACTTCGACTTCGACAACCAGCCGCTGGGCCAGGACGAAGACGGCAACGATGTCTTCTTGAAGGACATCTGGCCTACCCCGCAGGAGATTGAGGACACCATCCAGTCCGCTATCTCTCGCGAGATGTACGAGGCTGACTACGCCGACGTCTTCAAGGGCGACGACGCATGGCGCAACCTGGATGTTCCAGAGGGTGAGACCTTCGAGTGGGATGAGGACTCCACCTACATCCGCAAGGCTCCATACTTCGAGGGCATGCCGACCGAGCCGGACCCAGTTGAGGACATCAAGGGCGCTCGCGTTCTTGCGAAGCTTGGCGATTCCGTCACCACCGACCACATCTCCCCTGCTTCTGCCATCAAGCCGGGCACCCCGGCCGCGCAGTACTTGGACGAGAACGGCGTTTCCCGCTCTGACTACAACTCCTTGGGTTCCCGCCGCGGTAACCACGAGGTCATGATGCGCGGTACCTTCGCTAACATCCGCCTGGCCAACCAGCTGGTGGACGAGACCGGTGGATACACCCGCGACTTCACCCAAGAGGGTGCACCGCAGGCATACATCTACGATGCATGCGAGAACTACAAGGAAGCCGGCATCCCACTGGTCGTTATCGCTGGTAAGGAATACGGCACCGGTTCTTCCCGTGACTGGGCTGCAAAGGGCACCAACCTTCTGGGTGTAAAGGCAGTTATCACCGAGTCCTTCGAGCGCATCCACCGCTCGAACCTCATCGGTATGGGCGTTATCCCGCTGCAGTTCCCTGATGGCGAGTCTCACGAGTCCTTGGGTCTGGACGGTACGGAGACCTTCGACATCGAAGGCATCACCGAGTTCAACGACGGTTCCATCCCGAAGACCGTTCACGTCACCGCTACCAAGCAGGACTCTGACGACGCCGTCGAGTTCGACGCTAACGTACGTATCGACACCCCGGGTGAGGCAGAGTACTTCCGCCACGGCGGTATCCTGCAGTACGTGCTGCGCCAGATGGTGAAGAACTAAGCCACTTAATGCGACGGAAAAGTACTAAGCTTTTTGGGCTTAGTGCTCGTCGCTGAGCTTGAAGACGCGGGGTCGCACCGCTCTCTCCCGTAGAGGGCTCTGCGGCCCCGCGTTTCTTTATTGTCGTTCTATGTTCGTTTCAGAACATACTTAACTTGAAGTATTAATCATTCCTAAAAGGAGACGACCTCACTATGCCAATCGTGAGTGAATCTGAGTTAAATCGGCGGCGGCACGAAATTCTCGTTGGGGCGCGGCGTTGCTTTGCCGAACATGGCTATGAGGGTGCGACGGTTCGCCTCTTAGAACAAGCCACCGGAAAATCACGCGGCGCCATTTTTCACCACTTTGGGGACAAGGAATCTCTATTTCTTTCCCTAGCCCGCGAAGATGCCGCACGCCAGGCAGAAGTAGTGGCTAATAATGGCCTCGTCGAGGTCATGCGTGAAATGTTACGTCACCCAGAACGCCACGATTGGCTTGCCACGCGTCTAGAGATCACTTCTCTACTGCGCACTGACCCCTCGTTTGCCGCGCGGTGGAAAGAACACCAGTCCATTCGTGACGAGGCTATCCGCGCCCGTCTCGCATCCAACGCAGAGCAAGGCCGCCTTCGAGATGACGTGGATATAGATACCCTGGTGTGCTATTTGGAAACCTTCATGGATGGGTTTATTAATAGGCTCGCCTTAGGGGATACGGATGGCCTGGAGCGTGTCCTCGATCTGGTGGAGCAATCGATCCGGAGTTCTAGCTCGCCACAGCGCTAAATGAGCCCATTACGTTGTTAGCAGTACCGCTTGAGGTCACCCAGGATTCGTAGCTCTGCCCCTGTGCAGGGGCAGGTTATGTTTGTCTGCGTTCTGAAGTGCCCCGAGTTTTGTTCCTAGGCATTTGCCTTGATTTCTATTATTCCCTGTTGCGGGTTCTTTTTCCACAATTCGGTTTCCACCTCGGCTGGGGTTCGGTATCCCAGGCTTTGGTGGAGCCTTACCTCGTTCCACCATGAAACCCACTCAAATGTGGCGATTTCTACCTCGATAACGTCATTCCACCTGCGAGTATGGATCAGCTCGCCTCTTGTAGGAGCCGTTAACGTTTTCAGCTAGAGCATTGTCATAGGAGTCGCCAACTGTCCCAGTAGAAGCAGTGATCCCGTGTTGGGAAAGGCGCTGGTTGTAGACAACGCTGACGTACTATAAGCCGTGATCCGAATGGTGAATAAGACCTGTTGTTTCCCTCGCACTTACAATCGCTTGGTTGAGTGCTTGCAGCGGTAATGCCTGAAGTGCGCATCGAGTCCGATAATGCCCATCCGGCGATCCGTCGGGAGTAAACGTCGGTGACAAACGCGGTGTACACAAAGCCTTTCTTCGTGCGCGCGTAGGTAATGTCGGCCACCCACAGCTTGTTTAAGGCCCTGGGCTTTAAATTCACGCTCGACCAAGTCTGGGCGCAGATCCGACACGTTGAGGTGTGCGCGTTGTGATTGGTGATCTGCCTTTGCCTGTGCCAGAAACACCAGCCAGGCGCATCAGCTGGGTAGCGTGTTGACGCCCGATATCTATTCCATCACGGTCAAGCACATGCCACATTGTCTGCACACCGTAGACACCGTAATTATCCCGATGAACAGCACTAATGCGTTCAACTAGAACAACCGTCACGAAGGCGACGAGCGCTTAAGCCCTCGGGCTTTGGACTGGCGATAACCACGCGAGGTGATGAACCCACCAGCCCGGTTATTCTTTTAACGCCAGTGCAGATGAACTCGACAGAGAAATGATTCCGGTATTTATCGATGAACCGGATCATAACCGGGGCTTGGGGCCTGGTCGTGAGGCGAAAAAAGCTGACGCGGCCTTCAGCAACTCGTTGGTATCTCGAAGCTCTTGATTTTCGCGGCGTAGCCACGCGTTTTCGGCGGCCAAATCTTCAGGCACAGGTTCTGGGGTGTTTCCCACGCGGCGGGCAGGCTTAAGTCCATTGACGAGCCGTGTGCCATGAAACCCCCAACTTTGGAGCTACTGCCTGGCATGCGGCTTGCATCGACATGTTTTCCGCCAAGATGCGGTCTTCCACGAGACGGACCACGCGGTCCTTTGCATCTTGGTCAAATTTTCTTGGCATGTTCCAGATTTTCCCATCTACTCAAACGGAACAAAACCTGGGACACTTTGAAGCATCCTGGGTTTAGTTCCTACCTCTGCTAAGGAAGGATTGGCACTATGCCCAGAAAGTATTCCGCCGAATTCAAGGAGAAGGCGGTCCATCAAGTCCTAGAGATGGTCCGTCTGGAGTCCTGCTCACGGCAACGCGCGTACGAGGAAGTCGTTGAGCTCCTTGGCGTGTCCCACTACACGTTACGCGCCTGGTACCGCGACAGCCTCGCCCATGAGCAGACGACACCAACAGATGGCGAAACCATGGAAGAAGAGCTCAAGCGTCTGCGCCGGGAAAACCGCGAGTTGAAACGAGCAAACGGGATTCTTAAGACTGCTTCGGCTTTTTCGCAGCGGAACTCGACCGACCCACGACCAGATGATCTCCTACATCGACGAGTACAAGGAGCAATTTGGGGCCCGGGGCCATCTGCCGTGTTCTGAAACAAGCAGATCGTGGATTCATTACCTCCCGCGGCTACCGTAAAGCCACCACCCGCGCCCCAAGCGCCAGGGCCTTAAGCGATAGCCTTATCATCCCAAAGATACAGCGCGTCCATGCGGAAAACTTCTCGGACTACGGTATTCGCAAGATGTGGCACGCCATGAACCGTGAAGGCTTTCATATCGGCCGCGACAAGACCGCACGCCTGATGAAACTTGCAGGTGTGTCCGGTCGACGACGTGGACAAACCCCGGTCACCACGATCAGCCCTAAAGTTCCGGATCATCGTCCGGACCTTGTGCAGCGACACTTCCGGGCAGCAGCACCTGGGCGACTTTGGGTCGCCGACATTACCTATGTTCGCACCCTCTCAGGATTTGCGTACACCGCATTTGTCATTGACGTCTGCAGCAGCAAAATAGTCGGTGTTGCCACCCGCTCTACGATGCGCACCGATGCGCTGCCGATGGGAGGCACTGGAACATGCATTAACGACTGCCGGTCGAATCCATGGAGACCAGCTAGTGCACCACAGTGATCGGGGAAGTCAGTGAGTGTCACTGAAGTACTCCACTGCTTTGGCCGAAGCCGAGATCCGGCCGAGTGTTGGCACAGTCGGAGATTCCTATGACAACGCGCTCGCGGAGACGGTCAACGGTCTCTACAAGGCTGAACTTATCCATTTTCAAGGCCCGTGGACGTCAGTGGGAGAAGTCGAGCTAGCAACCCTGCGGTGGACACACTGGTGGAACACCAAACGTCTTCACGAGGCGTTGGACTACGCCGCCCCACTGGAAGTAGAAACCGAGTACTATCTCACCCAGCCCATCAACACAGGGCCGTAAAAGAAGCGGAACCAAACCCAGGACGCTTCAAATTGAACCAACATCAACCCCGAGCCGGACCCCAACACCGACCCTGACACTGTCCCCGAACCACCGATTCAGAAAGGACAGATACACCACTCCATCGGACTTGACCAGAAAATAAATTGATACAGTTTATTTATTTGTTTTACAATCATTAGTCGGATAGTCTTCAACGCTTTTCTCTAGAAAGGAAATTGGCGTAATAGTAGTATCACCTTTACCATTACCACCTTCAATAAGGGCTACCAATTCCCCCGCAGAATTATAGACAGGAGCACCCGAATCCCCAGGTATTGAAGCTATTTGAGCTTTAAGAGTGCGCGCCTGGAAATTCCTCCCCGCTAGGGAAACACCCTCACAATATAGGTTCTTGTCGTCGATAGTCCCCTGAATTCTCCCTCCAAGAAACGTTTTGGTAAAAATAGTGGAAGGGATTTCGACTTCTTTATCACTGACTTTATCGACTCGGAGAGCGTAATTGGTAGGGGAATCAAGAAGTATTTCTGAAACATCCGATCCTTGGCTACTCAACAAGTAATTTTCGCCAACACTTCCAATGCGCCTACCTTTTGAATATACCTCATCCGCTTTTTCGCCGCAGTGACCTGCAGTTAAGGCCCGTCGTTGGGAAATGATAGTTACAGAACATGTCACCGCCCCTTGAGGAGGGCCCACCTGTATCTCGTCACCACTTTCTATGTATGAAAGAGGATCAGAATTCTGCTGCTGCGCAATAGATGCTGATGAAGCCGGGGCTGCTGTCAATACACTAGCCAAAGAGAAGAGGACTACACGGCTCATTATTGGAGTGATTTCGTTTTTCATAATTAATAATTCATAAAAATAAAGAAGAGGTAGGTACATCTAAAGTCCTACCTCTTCTCAGGTTTTATTTCTTCCCATAGGGGACAAATATGAGGAGAATGACCAAAATTGCTAGAGCAATCGTCACGACATACGGCCACTTAGCGTAAACGGAAAGCGCCATCAGAAGAACACCCACAGTGGCCAACAGCTTTTTCCACATAATTTCCTCTCCCAACCATCTTGAATCTTCCTAGCCGGAAGATTCTCTTTGAGTATTATCTAAACAATACAGCGACATCCGTATGGCAACATTCCAATCACGCTACCGCCAATCCCTTAGTGCTTAGTTCAGGGATAATTTATTGGAAACCAACCCGTTGTGGAATTGCAGTCTGCATAATAGCGCCAGTCACAATCGAAGCAATACCAAAGTCGGCATAGATACCACCAGGTGCAACGCCACCAAGAACCCCTGCAGTAGCTAGGATTTTGGAAACTACTGGTTCGGGAACCCAAATTCCACCGATTGCAATACCGTTACCCATACGGTTGATCGTCGTTTTGGACATCAGCAGCCTTACAGTAGTGCCATGGAATTCAATTCCATTCCGGCCTTCTTGAAAGTATGGATCAATGTCATCGTTATCAGAGCTCGAGATCTTCGGTCCCTTTTCCCAGAACGTTACCGAGTCTCCCGCTACCTTCATCTCGAGGTTGCTATCAGCCTTGGCCTCATTGATTTTTTCGTTCTGAGCCTTTACCTCATTTTCAATTTCCTGCAGATCTTTTTGGGAGAAAGCGCTTTCCGCCTCGCTATCAACCGAGAATTGATCTCCTCGTAGGGAAACATAGGAATCTGCATTTTCGAGCAATACTGAGGACACAGAAGACGGAGACTCATTATTCTGAGACGATGCATCGGGGCCAGTCACAGTCTCGGCACCAGCATTAGCCGGAACAAAAACTGTTGCTGCGGTAATCAGCATCGCTAAAAGCGCAGATTTCTTGGGACGATACATACTCTTAAACCTTTCGAGAGGAGATGGATGAAAATCCGGACACCTCTAAGATCGCATGCAGTAGACAAATTTGAAAGCGAAAGAGGGAAAACGTAAACGAACGTATATCTTTTCCCAAAATCATTGTCAGAACGCTCAAAAATATATATTATTACGGCTTAATCTCGTAGGCAACAGCTGTCTGAATTCATAACTTATTTGACAGTCTGTTCCTGGGTAAGTGGTCGTGATGGTTGACAGGTCAGTCGCGACATAGTTGACGCTTAGGCTACCTGGCCGTATTGAGTGATGTTTTACTCATCAGTCGCGACATGTTTGACACTATGAATAGCCCGAACCGCAACATGGCCATCGTCAACGCAGTCCGCAAACAAGGTCGCCGCCCCTCTAGAGTGGCTCAGCGTTTTGGTATCTCACGCCAGCGCGTCTATCAGATCCTCAACGTCTTTGATGCTGGTGGCGCCAACGCCATCGCGCCACGCTCTCGTGCCCCGCATGGGGTTGTCCGCAAATCGTGGACACGTAGTAGAGCTACCTAGTGGTTAGGCAGCGATTTCTTTTCTGCTGGTGGTTAGGCTGGTGTGGTTCTCGAAATCGACAGGGCTTACCATCCGGGCCCGACCCCCGAAAAGTGGACACATCGGGGGCTAGCTATGCTGCTGTGGTCAGTATAGCCGAAGTCTCGGCTTCAAAGACATCAGGAGC